>CAJUNI010000054.1 GCA_910587945.1 uncultured Parvibacter sp. | reverse complement strand
AAACCCCCCCCCCCCCGTTGGTACAATGGTTCGCATCATTGTTCTCGAATAAGGGGGAAGTTATGGGAGATACACTGGCGAGGCGTGGGGTTTGGTTTCTGATTTGCGCAGTTGCAACTGTGGCACTCTGTCTGTTGAGCACAGGTCAGGCCATGGCTGCAACACCAAAGTATTTCAATTCATGGACTGAGATTCCCAGCTCCGAGGTGTCGTTTGTCCAGATTGGCTCTGACAATCTGAAAATCGAGCATTCGTCTGATATCACGTGTACTGCGTTGGGGACGAATTCCTATTACTATCCTGGGTATCGATTCGATACCGCCACGTCGTATCACGGTGAGGGTTGGATCAAATTGACATTTGCCAAGGGCGCTAAGACTTGGGATGGTCGCGATATTGACGTTGAGATCTACATCAACAATATCGATCGGTACAACACCGATGCAGGGCTGGAAGATGATGGTTCGGATAATCGAGGTGTATTCTCTATCGCCTTCCTTTATGCTAAATCATGTAACCTGCATTTCGCGGATAACTCACGGGGGTCAGATCCTGGGTATTCTGAGATGGATTGCACGGTGAAGCTCCGCTATAGCGATATCAAAGGTATTGTGAAGGAGAAGATGAGCCTGTCGTTTAATGACTTGGACGTTTATCGCGATGAGTGCCCTGGTGTTTATGAGGGCGTTCGCATGAAGTCGGGGTTTGCCGGTGACGTTTGGCTTGCGGGTAGTGGTATGAACGGCACGGGCATCGACATCAATGACGTTGTGAATAACAATTTTGTTCACGGTAATCATTGGTACTGTGGTGATGAGTCTAATTATCATTGCGGTGCTGTTATTCCTGGTTCGGGAAATGCGGATATGAAGATCCGTTGGCAGGGTCATGGATGTGCGACCGCTCTTGGTTTGCGTCAGGTGACGTATCCGTACAGTAAGGTCACGGCGCCTATGAAGTTTGATGCCGAAGGCGTTCATTTTGATGGGGATACAATGACATATACCATCGATACGTTCTGGCCTTATGCGAATTCAACCCATTCCCCCTCAGCAGTGCGTTTGCTCGATACGCTCGATCCGGCATTGGATTGGCGAACAATGACGCTTAAGGTGTATCAGAATGGGGCGGATGTGACGAGTCAATGGTCAATTCACAATGACAATTCGGCCAAGGTTTGTGCGCATCGCGGTGGGAATAGTTTGCCGCAAGGTGCATATAGGTTTGTCATCAGCGCTAAGGTGAAAAAGGATTACGACTTTTCATCCTATGAGAAGACTGATTTGGCCAGTGGTGGCAAGGGATATTTGGTACCTAACAAGGCACTGCAGCAAGTTGATAATCCCGGTGAGAACAGTGTGTGTGTCGGTAAGGAATCGAACACTGCTCATGGCGTTGTCAGTTGGGGTAAGATCACGGTGGATGTAGCTAGTGCTAACGATAGTGTGTCTCAGTTGGGACAGAATGGCTGTTACACCTTAGCGGGTACTACGGTAGGTATCTACAAGGATGAGGCCTGTACGCAGCTTGTTGAGACGCTGACGCTCGATGCTACCGGGCATGGTGAAAGCAAACGGGTGCCGATTGGGGATTACTACATCGGTGAGATCAAGGCGCCGAGTGGGTTTGCGAGCAATGGGCTTATTGACAGCGTGACGGTAAATGGTCTGCTTATCACTGAGGACCATCGTGAGAATGTCCCTCAGTCTGAGGACTTGGACGGATCCATTATTTCGAAGCGAGATACAGAGCTGGAGTCTATTGGCGAGCGGCTCAATAAGTGGTTACAACAGTGGATTGATCAGTGAGAAAAAAGAGCCACCCAATTGGGTGGCTCTTGTCATGCATGCTGCATTTTCACGATGTCCAGATGGCTCAGGAAGGTAATGGGAAGACCGAGGTTATCAGCTAGTTGGATTTCCATCATGGTACCTTCGGACTTCTCCCAACCAGGCAGCACCACTATTCCATCAGGTCGCGTGGCGGGGTTGGTCAGCAACCCGAGACAGGTGTGCATGGCCTGGGTGTGGTTGCAGCTTTTATGAACGAGGTCATGAGGAACGATGGGTGATTTTCGCATCGACCTTAATGCATTTTCGACGATGCGGAACGTGTGCTCGTTCAAATTCGGGCGTCCGGTCACTGGCCCTGCGATGTAAACGGTTTTCATGATCGGCCTTCTTCTTCTTAGGTTCAGGTAGCGTCCAGTTACACTGCGCGGTGACTTTGTTCTTTCGCCACCATAGCTCAGCTTGCTCGCGAACGATGATGTTGGTCGGTAGACTGCGCCGCGTTATGAGCAAAACAAGCCATGGTGTAAGCGAGATGATCAGGTCAGCGACCAAGGCGGTCATGATGGGTTGTACTGCAGGGTCTATAAAGACGAGAGCCATGCCGCGAAAGAGGGCCACAATGCAGAGTGCCGGGGTGCCAAGCATGAGGGCAAACAGAGAGGCCAGTCGCATTTTCGCTTGGTTTTCGATCAGTCGGTCGCTCAATCGTTCAAAGTCAGGGTAGAGTGTAGCTCTGCCATTGAGCGAACGCTGTTTGTGGGGTGGAATACCACGGGCAGTGAGCACCATGCGGTTGTGAATGGCTGAGGCCATGTCTGCCGATTCAGCAAGCATGTGTTTTTGCGCGATGATGAAATAGAGCACGGAAGCCACGGCTAGGATCAGGGCAGGGGCCAAGATAACCGACACAGCATCGTTGCTGCCGTAGATCTGTGTCACAGCAATGCCGGTGTTGGCCGTCACCGCCGCTAGCATAGCGACAGCGGCGACAGCCAACATACGAGATGTCGAAGGCATGGTAATCACACCTTGCGCTTGATGATTTTGCCCTGCTTGGTGTCCTTCAGCTGTGCAGAGCAGTCGCGGATGGACACGGCGGGGTTCTTCATGAGCGCGCGGGCGGGCAGCACGCACTGGGTGAAATTCACGTGGGCAGAGTTGACCATGCGAGCAAGGGTCTGCTTGGCCAGGTTGCTGTCAATGAAGTTCACGTTATCCAGCGAGATCTTGCCGAGGCGGTTGTTAGACCAGAAGGCCCGGCGCAGTTCGCAGTTCTTCACGAAGAATTTCTTGATCTTGCATTCGCCCATGTTCCACACAGTGAAACTGTAGTTGACCACGGTCAACTTGTCGATAACGCACTTGTACATCGTGATGATGGCTGTATGCGGCGGTGCTTTCTTTGTCCAAGCGATCTGCATTCCGCCTTTGATTTCGGAGAGGTCGAGGTCGATACGCAGCATCGGGGAGTCAGTGACGAAGAGGCCCTCTTCAACAGTAATGTGGGACAGGGCGATGGTTCCTGTGCAGTTGGAGAACACCACACCGCAAAGGGTCGCGTTAGAGAGCTGATCCCAGCGTAGCTGGCAGTTTTCGAAGGTTATGTGGTCAAGCACGATAGGTTCGTCAGTGCTATCGAGGTCGATAGTGAAGTTCTTGACGGTATCACCAGGGGAGAGCGATTTGAGCATGTCAATGATGTTCTGATGGGGCATCACGATCTCCTTTCTAGTTGATGGACGGGAGGCCTAAGGTGTAGGCGAGTTCCTGTTCGATGTCAGCCATGACAGCATCATCGAGCTTCTCGCAGGGCCGGCCGAGACGAGACACATCTACGGTGTGCACCTGATCGACCATGACGACAGCCTCACGACCCTGGTGTTCGGAAAGGCCGACGTAGAAGGGCTCTACGCCAGCCAGCGAGCATTTCTTCATGGATGAGGACAGATAGACTACCGAAGCCGTGCCCCGCCGGGCAATGAGCTCAGCGGGGGTGAGAATCACGGCATAGTGGTTGGTGCGGTACTCGCGTCCACAGGAAGACGTATCGTTGTCGTGGACGAAGCACGTGACCCCATGGTCATAGCCGCGGGGCGCGTTACTTGATGGCATCGGGGTCACCTCCATAGGACAGGTAAACGTCTTTCCAGGCGTTTTCCATCGTCGAGGATTTGAGTTTATCGTAGGCAATGATGAGCTCAGCCTTCTTGGCGCGCGTGAGGGCTACGTAGTGCATGCGCTTGGTGTCCTCAGCGGTCTTGTTGTCCTGGCACAGCACGATGGTGTTGTCGAATTCCAGGCCCTTGGCCGAGTGGATGGTCGAGACCAGAAGCGGCGTCGCCTGGATATCATGGTTGCGCTTGCGCTCGGCGTTCTTTGCCGACATGAGCACCTGCTTGCGATCATTGCGGTCGATCTCGAAGTCCATCATATGGCCGAAAACGTTGCCGAAGAAAACTTCGGGCGTCATGGTGCCGGCTTGGACGTGCAGCGCCCAGTTAACGGCCAACGGGCGGATGGCATCGCGCCAATCGGCCAGCATGGCGGCGATAGCAGGACGGGCCTTATCGGGGTTAGAGCGGCTGCCCAGCAGGTTCTCTAGGTGGGACAGGGCAAAGTTACTCACGGCCACCGAGATCTTGTCGTCGATGGGCAGCATAGTCAGCTCGTCCTGGTACTTGGAGATGAGGTTGGACAGAATGGTGGAGGGGTAGGTCTTTTCCGACACCAGCGTCATGCAGGGAACAGACGGGAATGTGGTTTCCATCCAGTGCATGGCCTGATTTACAAGCGCGTTCTGGTAAGCCAAGAAGCAGACCTGTTCACCGGCTGCGAGTTTCTGCTCAACGAAGGACTTGGCTTCGGATTCCAGCCATTGCTCCAGTTCGTTCTTGGCATCGGACTGCGCCCGAACGTTGATGTAGACCAGCTTCACCTTGTCCTCAAGGGTCTGAGGGGTCGGCTTGGCCAGCGAGTTGGCCTGCAGGCGCAGCTTCGCATAGGAGTTGGCGTCGATGTTGGCCAGAAGTGCATTGGCCATGTCGAGGATTTCTTGGTTGGAGCGGAAGTTGACCTGCAGAGGGTAGGTGGCGAACACCTTCGAGGCCTCCATGACGTTCAATGCACGCGGGTTGGCGGCGCGGAACTCATAGAGCGTTTGGGATGCATCCTTATCGAGAGAGTAATTCTAGGAATTTGTCATGCTTGCGACCAAGATAGCGTGTTGCATCCTGGTACATGTATTCGCATATGTTCACGACGTCAGCTAATTTCCCATAGCGTAGTGACACTGCTGCAGTTGTGCGTTTGTACTGCTTCAGTTTAACATGCGATACATCGACTTGCTGTTCCAACAGACTTTGAAATTCAGACATCAAGTCTGGGTTGCCAGTTAGTGACCACTCTTGTTTTTTCACAAACCAACGATCTTGAACATTTTGCGTGTATAGCGACAGGCACCCATCACCATCAAAGTACCCACGCAAAAAGTGATGGATCAGCTGTGAAGGCATTGGTGGGATATGCACACGTTCGTCTTTCAATCCGAATCCTAGGTTGCGAAGATCATCACAGAGAGTTCGGCTATTGAGGCTTAGCGAGTAAATATCCTTTTTTAATTTGGACAGGTTGTAATCCGTGTCAATATCTGTGCGAAACGTTTCAAGATGCTGGATGTCACGTTCGTGGAGTGCGATTGTCAATCGATTATAATCTGCCGATCGGGGTGCGGTTTTTGACCATCCTGCGTCGGCCCAGACAAAACCTAGCCAATAGGCTTGCCGTTCAGTCTCGATTGTCGCAAAGAAGTGCTCATTGAGTTGGTGTTTGCGATTGATTTGCATGACTGCCTGTTTCTCTCTTGGGTTGACCATATCTTCATGTATGATAGGTGTATTATACCATACATGCCCGTCATTTCGCTTTAGTCGGTTTACCATGGCATCTCTACCATGCACGAACCACATGAGGTCAGGCTTGTCATGTGGCGCTACGATACTTGCTTCGTGTGGCGATTAAACCACCTTATTTTCGGTCGGGTGAGACCTAGCTTTCTCTGGTCGATGAACCTTCCACCTTCGGCTTGACGTTAAGGTGGCTGGCTGCGGATTGTCACACTCTGATTTGCGATGTTACCATCCATTGAGCGTTATCTCGATTGCTGCCTTTTTGCATTTCTGCAAAAGCGCGGTTGCAAATCAAATTAGCAGTGAGTTTCCCGCAATTAGTGGGGTTTTACGTGAGCGATGATCCACCCACGATAAACATTGAATTTTTATGCTTTCGTATGTAGTCGAGTGCGAAGATGAACTCGAAGATGGAGCAGTCCTGCACCTCGTCGATGATAAGATGCTTGCAGCTGACCGCATCGGGTTCAGTCATCTTATCCAGGTTCTGGTAGGTGACGATGATCTCCAACTCAAGCGTGGTCTGGCCGATGCGGTCGAGCATCTCGATGACCTTATCGAAGTTCTGCTCTACAAACAGGTTCAGTTCAGTGAAGGCGCCGGTGTCGTTCTTGATGACGGAGAACATACGCTGGCGCAGCACGTAGGCAATGGGGTCCTTCGGGAGGTAAATGGACAGTGCATTGCGCACAGTTTCCAATGTCGAGAGACGATGGTTGTAGTTCTCCGAATAGATAAGGTGCACCATCTTGGCGATGGTCATGGAGTTCACGTTCGGGTTCAGCTCGGTGATGTGATCGGCTGCCGCATTGGTGAACGAGAGCACGGTGACATCTTCAGGAGTTACACCGCAAGCGCTCATGAACTGCAGACGTTCCAGCACCACCGAGGACTTGCCCGTGCCAGCAGCAGCCTGGGTGAGAATCAGCGGCTCGTTGGAGGTGATGGCCTGGGTCTGCTCACGGGTGTACTTCGGGTCGATCATGGGAGCAGGGTCAGGGATGCTGAACTGGTTAAGGTTCGGCTTCATCTTCTCTAGCTCGGTCATGGTGTTGGCCAAAAGCAGGTTCAAATTCACCTTGCAGACGGTGAGCATGTCATCAGCATGAATCTTACTGTTGAGCATGTCGTAGATGGTCATGTAGACATGCAGCGGCATGTTGTAGGCCTCCATGGCGCACAGCATGAGCATGAGATCCTTGGCGTCTGTGTTAGTGAGGCGTCCTGAGGTGAACGTAAGTGCGTCCACCATGCGCTCGACATGCTTAGCGGCCTCATCCGAGTTCCAGAGCACTGCGGCATCAGTGATGGTCTCATAGGCCGACACGTTGGCGATGGCGTCGTAGGCGGCATCCCAATCGATATGGGCGCCATGCTTCTCTACCACGCTTAACATGCTTTCGACTGCCTTGGTGACATCTTCAGCAAATTTGAAGGTCACCTCATTAGGCTGATGGGTGAGGCGGCCCAGGACGGGAATCAAGTCGCCTTCTTTGGGGGTTTTGCGACCATCGAGCGCCCACAGGCCGATGCGGTAGAAGATGGTCAGACGCTTTTCGTGAACACCTTGGGCTTTGTTTTCGGTCTCCTCCATAATGATGGAGTGGGCATTAAAGTCCAGATAGTACTGAATGCTTTGAGACGAGGTGCAACCGACGTTGGAGAGCTTGTCAGCGGCAGGCACCATCCACTCCATGTTGTTGGCATGTCCGTTCAGGCGCGCAGCAGGCACGAAGTAAAGGGGTAGACGACGTACGCAAGTGGAGTCGCCGCCCTGGGTTTGACGCACTGTGCGGCGCACCATGTCGCAGTCTTCGCGAGAGGGGTGCTTGGGGTGCACGTGCTCAGGGTCTGCCATGTTGGACAGCCAACCGCGGGCGTTCTGACCGTTGCCGGTCAGCGATGACGAGAAGAATTTCGGCGTCAACTTGGGGCCAGCAGAGGCGGTGGCCGCCGTCGGGTTCGCAATTTGGGTGAGATCGACTGGCATCGATGTCTCCTTTCTTTCGTTTTTGTTCCTGTCGGGGCTTGGTGAGCCCTCAGGGGCCCTGTGAGTCCAAGGCTGGGTCCGTACAGCCTATCGTGGCCCACAGGGCCTTATATGGGCTCTCAGTCGCCCGAAGGGCGTTTCTGAGTGCTCGCAAAGAGGTGGTGACGACAGGTGGGATTAGTCGTCGTGATAGAAGTCGTAGGCCTCATCGCCATGGACGAAACCGAGCAGTTTGCACAGGCACGTCATGTCTTGCTCGTCAAGACCGCGGACAGCGAGCCAGTCAATGGCGGTGGCCTCGTCATAGACGAAGGTGCCTTCGCTATCGGTAAACGACGTTTGCCGAATCTGGCTGGTGTAGGGAAGCGGCATGGCAGTTCCTTTCCGTTAGGCGTTGTCCTCGATCCACGCCTTGATGGTGCGATGGGTCGGACGGGCGCCGAACTCGGGCACGTAGTTCTCTTCGGTGAGTGCATCCAGCGTGTCATCATCAAGCTCTGCAGGCAGGTTGATACGCGAGAATTCGGCGTTGATGCGCGCGGCCTCGGTCTTGTAGGTTGAGGCCAAGATGGAACGGAAGGTCTCCTTCGGCACGGGCTCGAACTCGATGATCTCTGTGAAGCGGTTCAGGAATTCCATGTCAAAGTCGTTGGCGAGCATGTTCGGGTTGAAGGAGGTGCGCTCGGTTTCGGGGCAGAAGCCCAAATGCGCGACTTTCTTCTTCGCATTGCCGGCGTTGGTGGTCGCGATGATGATGGAGCGCGAGAAGTCGATGTCCTTGCCGTTGGCGGTGCGCAGCTTGCCCTCGTCGAGGGCGCGCATGAACAGGCGCTGAACAGAGGGGTCGGCCTTTTCGAACTCATCGAGCAGAATCACCTGATAGGGGTTGGTCTGCAGTGGGTCGAAGGGGAGCTCAGCCTTGGAGTCGTAACCGATGTAACCGGCCGAGGCCCCCGTGATGCGGGTCACTGAAGCGGGCGAGTTGTACTCGGTCATGTTGAGGATGATGGGCTCGCACTGGCAGACCACCTCACCGATGATCTTGGCCATCATGGTTTTACCGACACCGGTGGGGCCGGCGAACATGAGTGCTAGCGGTTTGTTCGAGGGGAACAGATTCCGTTCGCGGCGCAGGATATGACGGGAGACGATATCGACAGCGCGAGTCTGGCCCTGGATGGGTGCGAAGGCGTCAGCCATAACGTTGGCATCAATGTCATGTTTGGCAGCATGTCCTGTCATGAGGCGCTGAGCTGTGCGCTTCAAGGTGCGCTCAGTGACAACCGCTTTGGGTTGGGCCTGGATGGCCTGGATGAGCGCCTGGTTGTTTGATTGCTTGGCGAGCGCCAGACGACGCTTCTGCGCCACAATCTCATCGGCGCAAGCACGGTCGATCAGCGTCACAGCGGAGTCAGGGCGATGGGCGCCCTGGAACGAGAAGCGATCAGCGATGTCCACGCATGAGGAGATGACTTCAGGAGCCATGTCAATCTGAAAGTCGTAGTGGGCCGCGAGGGACGGCCAATACTTCTCCAGAATCTCTACGGTCTGTTCGCGGGTCAGCTCATCGACAATGATGCGGGAGAAGCGGCGGTTGAGCGCAGGGTCATCGGCAATGGACATAGACTCGTTCACGGTCGTGGCGCCGATGACACGAATGCGGCCGCGGGAGAGCGCCGGCTTGAGCTGCTGGGCGATCTTCGTGTAAGTCGAGCTGTTGTCATCGGTGAGCATGTGAATCTCGTCGATGAACAGGATTGCCTTGTTCGACTTGCACGATGCCCATGCGATGATGTTCTTTAAGCGCTGCTCGATCTCGCCGACGATGCCGCCGCCAGCCACAAGCGAGCAGAGCGGAAGCTCGTAGACGGTGTAGCCTTTGAGCTGGTCGGGCACAGAGGGGTCGTTGCAAGCTAGGCGGCGCGCGATGTCCTCTGCAATTTTCGTCTTGCCCGTGCCAGCATGGCCGATGAGCATGGCGTTGGGCTTATCCTTTCCTATGAGCACCGCCATGGTCTGGTCGACGATCTCATCGCGGAAGAGAATCGGATCAGCATTGGCATAGCGGGCATTGAAGTTGTCGAGTTCGGGCGGAATCTCATCATCATTCACCACGAGCTGTTGGCGCCCCATCATCTGGTTGATGGTTGAGGCGATGGCGCCAGGCGGTAGCGTTGTGGCTGACGGGGTGGTGCCGTTATTGGTACTGGGGCCAGAGATGTTCGGGTCTTGAGCGTCATCGTCATCATGGGTGGTGAAGTCATTGAAGGCCATGGGTGTCCTCCTTCCTGTAAAGAGGCGGCCCCGCGTGAGAGTGCGCGGGACCGCGATAGTTGGGCGCTTACATCAGAATGTGCTTGCGTAGATTGGGGTCGATGTGGCGAGCTGAGTTGACGAAGTGCTTCGCATCGCGCACCATCCAGTCCCAATCCATAGCTGAGCAAGGCATGTAGTAGAGATTCTGGGGATGCTCGATGTACTGCGAAGGGGCTCCGTACTCGAAGTCGGTGATGATGATCGAGAGCTCAGCGCGACGCTGTTTCGACATGTTGATGTACTGCCAGATCTGAGCGTAATCAGTGCCACCGGTTACCTTGGGGGTGCGGCGGAACTGGTTGTAAATCTGACGCACCGAGCGGCCCTGGACGGGCAGGTAGGTGCAATCCGATAAGATGTGGCTGAAGGAGTTGAAGAACAAGTTCACATTCAGCTTGCGCGCGATAGCGATGGCCGAAAGGATGGCGTCCTTGTAGTTCTCCTCTGAGATGGAGCCCGAGGTGTCGATGTAGAGATGCAGGTCGGGTCGGTAGATGGTTTTTACCGACATCCCAGCAGCGTCGATGTCATCGGGCTTGCGCCGGGAGGGCACGTTGTAGGAGCGATGACGGTTCTTCATCGTGTTTTTCGATGAGGTAATCTGACCCATCTTTGCCAGCAGCTTGTCGATACGTGCGATGAACTGCTTCACCGGCGGGCGGGAGCCTGCGAAAGGCACCTCAGCGGCACGCTCAGCAGGTTGGTTGTCTTTTCGTGCAGCAGCAGTCGCGGCCTTGGCTTGCTGGCGGGCAGCAGAGGTCATGCGCGAGAGTTTGGTGTTGGACACCATGTGCACAGGCATGTTGCGAGCCGTGGCAATGAGCTTCCACTCATCAGCGATGACTGAGGGCTTTGATTTGGCGTGCACTTCCACGTTGGCGAATACGACCGCGGTCGGGTGGATCATCTCAGGAATGCTCCAGGGCAGTGCATTGACCAAATAGGGGTCATTGGTCTGGGCAACGAAGTCGAAGAGCGAGCGGATGAGCACACGGGCGAAGGAGTTGTCCGCGTTGGCTGCGGGATCGTCAATCGTCTTGCGTAGCCAAAGAGCTTCAACCACGCTGTCGAGCTTGATCTTCTGCAGGTCATGGAACAGAGCCTGGTTCTGCGGCAGGTTCGGCCATGCGGCGATGCGCGTTGCAAAGAATGCCTTGAATTGATCGAAGATGCTCTTCGATTCGAATGAGAACACAAGCACATCGGAGGCGCTGAGACCGCGGGCGAAGAACCCAAGGGATGCCGTCCAATGTTCGGGACATTCGCTGCGCGCCAGCTGACCTTTAGCCGCGGGGATGACATCATCGCGAGCAGTGTAGATAATCGTGGGGGTGGCATCGGGCAGTTTGGCTTTACGTGCTGCGGCATTAAGGAAGCTCTCCTTCGCCAGAAGCGCAGAGGTGGCATCGAAGTGCGTCCATGCCTGTTGGAAGAACGATTTGATCTCATCTTCAGCGGCGATGTTCACCGTGTCGGAGAAGGTCATACCGATAAGCTCGGCAATGGCTTCTTCAGTTGTCGGGTTGCCCGCGTCATCGAATGCGGTCACAGGGGCAGCGCCCATCGTTGCCGCAAACACGGGGTCGACGAGCGCTGTCTTGATATTATCCGCAATATCGATGGGGCCAGTGGTGGCCGGAGCCGCCACAACGGACGGCGCGATGGGCCGATTTCCTCGAAGTTGCATCAGCGGCTCCTTTCGTTTAGATGTAGCTTTCCAGCATGGGGGCATAGATGTTGGCTACCGGGGCACCGCAGTTGACGAATACCTTCAGGTTTTCCGTGTCGATGTTCTCACGCACGCAGAGGTCCATGAGCACCTTCACGTCATCAGGCTCGAAGGCCGTCAGCTGGGTGGCAATGCGGCCGATGATCGCAGCGTTGTCCGCGCGCTCGTAGAGCGCATAGATGAGGCTGTTCGAGCGCAACTTCTCGGGCATGCCGGAGATGAGCTGGTCAAGGGTGGCGATGTCAGGCGCCTGCTTGAGCTGGTCATAATAGGTCGGCGGCGTCAGCTTGATGGTGGAGGCCGCAGCCTGCGGGGTCATCATCGCATTGACGAGCTCGTTGAACAGCAGCAGCGAGAACTCGGTCTCGCCGATGGTGCCGTCAAGTTTCGCCTTGAGGGCGGAAATGTCACCGTTGGGCGTCTCCAGCTGCTCGGAGAGCATGGTCTGGAGCAGGTCGGTATCGGCGCGGTTCAACCAGTTGGACATCATGGTCAGGGTTCGCGGGCAGGTAATCTGACGAGCACCATCGTCATCGGTCAGAAGAGCGTCAATGGTAATGTCGGCACCGGTGTTGTTGTCGTCATCGTCCTTCTTGGCCACCGTGGCATCGGTCGCCTTGCAGAAGATGAGGTCGGGGCGGCTGGTGAGCACCTTCTTCACATGCTCGTTGGCATCGGGATTCACATTCAGCCACGTCTGGGCATCAGGCACGATGTGATAGATGGAGTAACGAGACAACGATGCCTCGTCAAGCGCCATGACGTTGCCCTTGTCATTACCAGCGCAGACGATGCGCAAGTTGGACGGCAGATCCACGGTACCCACCGCTCGTCGGGTGATGATGGAGAGCAACAGGGTGGTCACATCGGGATAGGTGCGGTTGATCTCGTCGATGAAGAGAATCGGTGTTTCATGCGGGTGCGCCTTGGCGTACTCGATGGCCGCGCGAATGTCCGCATGAGGGAAGAAGCGCTGCTCGTAATCGACGATGGTGCCGGCGTCATCATAGACGGGCGTGGTACGCACACCGTTGACATCACCCTTTTCTGCGGCCTCGTTAGCTGCAAAGGTGAAGGTCTTGGAGTTGATGACGCGGCCGAGGTCGGTGATGAAGCTCGACTTGCCCGTGCCAGGCTCACCGAAAAGCATAACAGCGACGTTGGCGTCGAGGTCGACCATGACCGATTTGAGCAGGGTGTCATTGAGTTTGAACATAGATTAACCTCCTGGTTTATCGTCCTTTCGTTTTACGCAGTGCTTGCATCTGCGTCTCTATCGCATCAGAGCGCAACGGGTCAGAGCCTTTAGGCCCGTTGCGCTTTTTCTGATGAGTATCGATATTAATGGAGACTATTGATATAGTCGTTGCATGTACCGATTATCGCGGTACCAATCATCTCATTGCCGAGCTGAATAGCCATTTCCTGCCAGCTATGCATAAAGCATAGATCCCGGGCAGCTTGAGTGATAATGGCGTGCTGATTGGACTTTAGGATATTGCGATCAGCTTCGGACAAGTCCGCATCAATGGTATAGCGATCAAGCGCTTGTTTGAAATCATCCATGCACCACTGTGCATGAGCGTGTGTCCATATGGTTGTGCGCGTCTCCGGGCACATCCAGTAAATCGAGGCCTCCTTGAAGTCATCGAACCAAATCTCTAATCCGATGGAGGTTTCGTTGGGGTCAATGGCCACAAGATAGCGGCCCGATTCGGTATCTCGTAGAAAGACTTCGAGCAGGTCGGGGTGTGAGTCGATGAGGTCACAAGTGTTGGCATATGAGGCGGGAAGTGTGAGAGTGTTTCGGTCCATATGGCTAGCTTTCTTTCGGGGTTTGACGGCGACTGTTGTTCGCGCGGGCAAGTTCGATATAGTTGGGGTACAAGCGAACTTTCTTTCCGTCTTTACCACGAACAACTTCATGAGTGGTGCGGTGCAGGTGAACTACCACGCAGCTAAAGCAACGTGGCTTCTTGCTTCATCGAGCGCCATTTACCCATGATCTTGCGATCACGAGCAGGGAAAGCGCTCTCCATAAGCGTGAATTCGGACAGTTCCTGCCCTACTTTGATGTTGTTCGCATCCTGTGCGAACTTGAGTAGCTGATTTTCGATTTGATTGGCTACTTGTTGGCATTGCTGCCTTTCCCATGCTCTGCCGTGATAGCTGTAAGACATGAGGTTTCCTTTAAGAGTCGAGCATCATCGGTCCATCTGGGTCGCAAGCTGTGTAGGCTTCCGGTTCTGCGTTAAATCCATCAAAGGCAAAGGTGCCGATGTGCGAGGTGTTCAGGGCTTCAGACTCAGAAGAGTCAATGAGGGCGACCCGACCAGAGGTCCCATCGGGTCGCACGAGGTCAACGGCGATACCGCCATCGGTTTCGTTAGTGTTAGCCTTATAGGCGACGAGTGTGCCGAAGGGCGTAATGGCACGGGCGACACCCATGCGGGCGGCCATGAGCGAGTTGTACTCGGCGACAGCACGGTAGCCGCGGACGAGTCCGATGGCGGTGTTGTAATCGTGCGGTGTGAGTTCTCCTTTTTCCGTCGTTGGAACCATTTCCATGTCGATGACCTTGCCATCGTTGCTAATGAGTGCAATGACGATGGATGTGGGCGATGTGCGGTCGATGCGCACGTTTTTCGTGAGTGCCGTGTTCAGTTCCAAATACGGGTACAACATGATCAAATCCTCTCCAATGGCAAGCTGTTCTTTGCATTATACAAGGTCGTAGCTTGCCATTGGTCGAGGTGTTAGCCCTATGCCCAATCAGTGGGCTCGGGCTCGCGGTCGGTTTCGATTTCGGTGTCCCATTGGACACACTCGTCGAGACCCGTGATTTTGGTACCCTTGCGAGCAAGGGATGCCAACCGTGAACTACCACGCAGCTAAAGCAACGTGGCTTCTTGCTTCATCGAGCGCCATT
>CAJUNI010000053.1:12219-15095 GCA_910587945.1 uncultured Parvibacter sp. | reverse complement strand
GGTATGACCTTGTGTTTTATCCCTAAAAGGAGCACACTTTTTGAGCCTTAACCCGTCGCCCTCAATGCCGACTCTGCGCGGAATTTGGCCATGATTCTCAATGAGTCGAAAAGGGATACGGTAAGCGACCCACATCAGCAAAAGGCACCCTCGTTTCGCAGAGAACTAAGGGTGCCATTCGATCCATCCATCTGAGCCACCATAGGCGTGGTGATTTTTATTTCTACTGCAAAGGAATCTCTATCACTTTAGAGCCATCTCCCTGCCCTAAAGCCTCTTTCATAGCGACTCCCCGGATAGCGGAATCCTCGTAGGTGGAGTAATAATAGGTTTTCGTAGCAGCCGAGTAGCCGCCCGTATAGATGGTGTATTCGAAGCTTCCATCAGCCATAGCAGCACCACCTTTAATCATGCCGCAGGCCGTAAGGGTATGGAAAAGACGACTTACATTGGCTGCTTCCCCACTTTGGACGGGATAGTGCGCGTTAAAGTAAGCCGCCCGCACAAAGCGCGCCGGCGAGGAAAACTCTCCTGGTAAGCCCTCCATGCCAAGGCCTGAACCAAAGGGTGTGAGTTTCGCGGTACGCCAATCAACATCCGCTGGCATCGTGGGCACCAAGGCCATATAGTTGCGTACATTTTCGCGATGATAATCAAAACCCGGTTGATTGGTAAGCACATCAAAGCCATCGTGGAAGACTTGCATCCCGGCCTCGGTATACTCCACCACAATGCTGCGCGTTGCGTCGGCAATAATCCAGTGAAGCATCGAGACCCCATAGCTCCCTGCCGGCTTTGCAACGATCGCTACCTGAGCAAGGGCCGCTTCAACCTCATCAACACTAGAGAAGCTGGCTGCCACCCACCAGGGGAACTCATAGGCAGCAATATTGGTTTTGCCCTCAATAGGCTCTTTCGCATAGGCAGCGTAACCCGGAAAATTGAGCCCAGCAATAGCCAGCCCTGCTTCATTGGCACAGTCAAAGAACAACGGTTCTCCGCCTTCTCCCACGATGCCCATACCAATGAGCTCATGGGGTGTTTCCGGAGCTTTCACAAAGGAAAATCCGGGATTATAGCTTGAGGGAACAGCCAAGATGCGCTCACCAAAGGGCGTATTCCAATCCAGATTACGACCAAAGAACAACTGCCCTTGGTCATCCACAAAACGAATTCCAGTACACATAGCTCGGCTCCTTCGCACGCGTTACCCATTAGAAGGTCAGCAACAGTACTGCCGCCTTTAGGTCAGTATGGGTACGAAGCAGCACACCCAGAGTGGTGAGCAAACGGAAGTGAACGGATTGTTACTCGGGGTGCAGCGTACTGAAGATGTCAGCGCAGAGTCCAGCTATGGTCTAAGGGACCAGAACCGTGACCCAGATTGAGACCCGCAGCCAATGCCCCAGTAACATAGTCTTTTGCCTGAGCCACTGCTTTCTCAATAGAAGAGCCTAATGCCAAATAGCTTGCAATAGCAGAGGAAAGGGTGCAACCCGTACCATGACTATTAGCGGTAGGAACGCGAGGTCCCCGGAACCATGTACCCTCACCCGAATCCAGGCGCAAGTAATCGTTAGCTGTGTCAGGATCGCCCACTCCGTGACCACCTTTTATAAGAATGGCCGGAACATTGACTCCGTCAAGATGCTGAGCAATTTCCTCAGCAGCCTCAACTATCGCCTCCTCACTATCCAGCGAATGTCCACAGAGCACTTCCGCTTCAGAGAGATTGGGGGTGATGACCGTTGCCAAAGGAAACAGCTGGCTTTGAAGCGTAGCCACTGCCTCTGTTTGGATAAGAGTTGATCCGGAAGTGGCTACCATAACCGGGTCTACCACCACCGAAGGAGCCTGCCAAAACCTAAGACGATCTGCAATGGCGTCGATCACCGCCGGAGAATCAACCATACCGATTTTGACCGCCTGGGGCGGAATGTCTTCGAATACCGCATCAATCTGAGAACGAACAAACTCAGGGTCTACCGGAAACACCCCCCGTACCCCTTGAGTATTTTGGGCAGTCAATGCCGTAATGGCTGTTTCCGCAAATAGGCCGAGTGCCTCGATGGTTTTTATATCAGCCTGAATGCCCGCTCCCCCACTAGAGTCTGAGCCGGCAATGGACAAAACCGCGGGCAATGTATAGCTGTTCATCGGCGCTCAATTAGCTGACGGGCTTCGGCCGTGGTAACCACGGTTACGTCGTAACAGGTCTCCATATAGGCAAGTCCCTCTTCCTGATTGCCTACTAAAAATGTAGCAGTAGCATCCTCGACCACCAGGCAATCGATGTTATTGAAGTAGGCATCAGCCACCGTATGGCGGACACAGATATTAGTATCCATGCCACAACAGATAAGTGTATCCACCTTCAGTTCGTCCAACAGCAAACGCAATCCGGTCTGAAAAAAGCCGCTATAGCGCCGCTTCTCAATGACATAATCGCCAGGCTGCTGCTTGAGCTGCGGGGATGTTTGGGCCTCAGGAGTTCCCGCAATGCCATGAGGACCCCAAAGTTCTAGTTCGTGATCAAGGCCCGGGATATGAGCATCATTCGTGAAGATCACCGGCATTCCGTGATCTCGTGCCGTTTGGGTCAAGATAGCCGTATTGAGAATGGGCTGCAGTAACACTGATTCTAAGGGGCCGCCCGTAGGATCTCCCAGCTCATCAATGACCAGCAGCGCGCAACGCGCAGGGTCGATAGCCTCCAACGCGGTTTGGGTGTGATTGTTCTCGTCTCCTAGCATAAAAACCTCTTCTCTCGGTAGGGCTTCAACGATATTGACCTACATTCTAGCAACCAAGTTTTTCACGCACTACTTGTCGAAGCGTGACGGTTGCTTCTGTTATAGAAGGTGCGGCAAAAATTG
>CAJUNI010000053.1:10157-12209 GCA_910587945.1 uncultured Parvibacter sp. | reverse complement strand
TGCAGACACCACTGCTACCCCTTTAATGCCCGTGTCTTTTAACTCCCCCAGGTTCTCTTGGGTAATCCCCCCAATAGCCACCACCGGAATTGCTACCGCGTCCGTTATATCCTGCAGTGTATCAACACTTATCACCGGAGCATCCTTGGTGTTAGTGGAAAAGACCGCTCCCACGCCAAGATAATCAGCTCCTGCTTCTTCAGCCGCTTTCGCCATAGCAACGCTTTGGGCCGAAACACCGATAATGGCATCAGGCCCTAAGATCTGCCGCGCTTGAGCGCAAGCCACATCACTCTGACCCACATGAACGCCATCGACTCCCGCAAGGCGCGCCGCCTCTACATCATCATCAATCAACAATGGCACCCCGTAGGCGGCACAGAGCGGCTTCAACGCTTGGGCGAGTTCCACGAGCTCCTCAGTGCTTCCCTCTTTTTCCCGTAGCTGCACCATCGTAGCGCCACCCTCAAGGGCTTCACGAACACAATCGTAAAGACGACGTCCCTTGAGCCACCGGCTATCAGTCACCGCATAAAGTGCTAGCCCATCACAGATCGCTTGGGTATCCCAACGCCGATGAGAGCACGTTTCACGCTCGTCAAACCCTAAGTCCACGGTTAAGCCCTCCATAATTTCGTTGACGGTTTTCATGGCACACATAGTGCCACACATCGTGCAGGTACCTTCATGGGCAGGAGGTCGTTCGGCAAGACGCTCCTGAACCCGCTGGGGGTGAATCGCCTGGGCCGTCATCCCCTCCCAATCTACCCGTCGCCGGGCATCGCTCATCGCATTGTCACGATCTCGCGCCTGGGGTACCTTCTTGGCAATGTCAGCAGCATGAGCAGCAATTTTAGTGGCCACAAGACCCTCTTCCACATCGGCCACCGTGGGCAAATGAAGATGTTCGGCCGGGGTAACATAACACAGGAAATCGGCGCCATTCATAGCCGCCACCGCTCCCCCAATGGCAGCCGTTATATGATCATAGCCGGGAGCGATGTCGGTCACTAGGGGCCCAAGCACATAGAACGGTGCTCGATGACAAAGCCGCTTTTCTAAGAGCATATTGGCGGCGATTTCATCGAGCGCCATGTGACCCGGCCCTTCAACGAGCACCGACACCCCCTTATCCCAGGCGCGCTGGGTAAGTTTTCCCAGCTCAATAAGCTCACCTATCTGAGCTGCATCGGTAGCATCGTAACCACTACCGGGGCGCAAGGCATCCCCCAGAGAAATAGTGACATCGTGAGCATGGAGAATGTCCAAGACCTCATCGAAGTATTCGTAGAATGGATTCTCTTGTCCGGTAGCTTCCATCCAAGCAAAAATAAGCGATCCTCCCCGACTCACCACCTGAGTCAAACGCCCTGTTTCTTTGAGATGGCGTATCACCTGGCGGTTCATTCCCGCATGGATGGTTACAAAGTCCACCCCATCTTCTGCATGGGCTCGAACTGTTCCGAGAAAATCTTGGGGCGTTAGAGCAATCAGAGGCTTTTCACAATGACCGATAGCGTCATAGAGCGGCACCGTACCAATCATAAGCGGGCTTGATTCAATCAATCGCCTCCGGAACGGGCGCGTTTTACCGCTATTGGAAAGATCCATGATGGCGTCGGCTCCTAACCGTTCCGCCACCGCTACTTTCTCCCACTCGGCCGCCTCATCGGCCTGATCCCCGGATATGCCGAGATTCACATTAACTTTGGTGGAAAGCGAGCGTCCATCCACTAGCGTTCCCACGCCACAGGATTTGAGACATGCGTGGTGAATATTCCCTGGAATGGCAAGACAACCTGCGGCCACCGCTTCCCGAATTGCCTCCACGGGATAGTGTTCCTCCTGAGCTACCGCCTCCATAGCGGGAGTAATGAGCCCCGCACAGGCATAATCCCGCTGCGTAATCAGCGCGGGCGCCGCTTGAGATTCCTGAGGTAAAGTGGGTGAGGCGATAGAAGATACTGACGTATCCATAGAAACTCCCTTCGTTGGCATTATCCACATCAGGTCGCGGGTCGAGATAGCGCGTATCCCCTCTCAGCCTGCCGC
>CAJUNI010000053.1:6318-10147 GCA_910587945.1 uncultured Parvibacter sp. | reverse complement strand
CCGCAAGCTCCCCGGTTTCTCCTCTTGGAGATTAGGTTGTATTGTAACGGGCGCTCCTCAAGCGGGCACAACTCAGTTCCCGCTCCGTTCGATAACCCGAGGTCGATGGTAAAAACGGTTAAGATTCGAAGGGCATGCAGACCACTAAGGTACCGCTCTCAACCCCAATAAGCGCCCCTTCGCCTTTCATCTCATTCGACAATCCCAGCGAGGTGCGATTCGTAAGTACCGCATCATCAAGCCCATAGCGAAGCCCGCGCTCGAAGACTCCCGTCGCTTCATCACTCAGTGAAAATACGGAGACCGTTCCCGTTTCAGCCGCCGGGAGCTCCAGTACATCGGGTCCCGTTATAAACGAAAGCAATTCATGGGCCCCAATCATGCGAACATAGACTCCTCGCTCAGAAAACTTAGCACCTAGCTGTAGGTTTGCCAGCGTATGGTCAAGACGCCCCCCAAGAGCACCATAGATATAAGCTTCGTCATAGTGGAGACGCCGGACGCGATCCAGCGCCAGTTCCATATCCGACTTATCTTTTTCCACCGGGTAGCGCACCACACGCATACCCCGCGGAACATACCCAAGGGAATCAAAGTCTCCCATGGCCACATCAGGCTTTCTTCCCAGCGCTTCTAAGGCTGTGAGGCCTCCATCGACCGCTATCACATAGTCAAAGAATCCCGCCTCATCCCGCTCGCGGAAATGTTCTTCATTAAACTCGGATGCTCCCACTAACGCACAAACCTTCATGGAACCTTCTTTTCAAGGGATATAGGAAATAGATGGGTCGTAAATACCCTGCTCAAAGTTTTGCTAGAATACCACAGAAGAGCAGGTCGGACGGTCGCGCGCCATCAAGGCGTGAGGAAAGTCCGGGCTCCAAAGGGCAAGATGCCAGCTAACGGCTGGGCGGGGCGACCCGACGGATAGTGCCACAGAAAAGAAAACTCCCCTTGAAACCAGGACGTTTTAACGCCCCAGGTCAGGAGAAAAGCT
The DNA here is from genome assembly GCA_910587945.1 of uncultured Parvibacter sp. GTDB lineage: Bacteria > Actinomycetota > Coriobacteriia > Coriobacteriales > Eggerthellaceae > CAJUNI01. The sequence continues at coordinate 9,150 of CAJUNI010000053.1, read as the reverse complement.
GAAACGGTGTGGTAAGAGCACACCAGGGCGTTGGTAACAACGTCGCTTGGTAAACCCCATCTGGAGCAAGCGCAAATAGGAACGCGATACGGTTGCCCTTCCGTGCGTTCGGGTTGCGTGCTAGAGACCGGCGGTGACGTCGGTTCGAGATAAATGACCGTACAAGACAGAACCCGGCTTATAGGCCTGCTCTTCCCTACTTTTCCCGCTCATGAAAAAGGACCAAAGACAATTGCCTTTGGTCCTTTCGATTCAACTGGCGAAAACCGAGTGCAAGGGAAATCAGTTAGTCGATTTCCTCAAAGTCGATGACATCGTCCACATCGCCGAAGCCCGAGAGATCCTTCTCATAGGGAGAAGCTACGGGCGTGGCAGCGGCTACTACCGTCTTCGGGGTTTGAGGAGCCGCATAGACCGGAGCCTGCTCGACATATTCATCAATCTCAAACTCGCTGGTGGTGTCAGCGGCCATCATGTCGTCATAGACCATGGGACGCGGAGACGTGCCAATAGCGCCACCGATGGAAGCGAGCTTGCGAGAAGCATCGGCAATGATGTCTTTCAAGAGATCAGAATACTCATCGCGGGCCAGCTCGCGATCATCCTGCAACTTACGAATAGCATCAATGACGTCTTGGCGCTCGCCATTAGCGCGATCAATAATGCGCTGAGCTTCATCGCGAGCGTCAGCGATGGTGTCGGTAGCTTGAGCATTCGCCTTAACCAGAATGTCATCAGCAGAACGCTGAGCAATGATGAGAGCTTGGGCAATGGCATTATCGTCAGCACGCTTTTCTTCCAGCTGCTGCTCAAGATCAGCAATGCGAGCATCGCGGGCCACTACCGCAGCTTCGAGCTCGGCAATATCAGCGCTCATATCTGTGTCGGCAACAGCCATCACAGTACTGGTTTGCATAGTCTCTTGGACTGCACCATAGCGCGTATCGTCCAATTCATTTTCAAGACGCCGAATGTGATCATTCAGCTCATCAATCTCATCGGCCACATGCTCGAGAAAGACGTCAACTTCATCAACGTCATATCCCTTGCGATCGATGGAAAAGCTTTGATTGTGAATTTCGGATGCGGTGATTGCCATGTTTGTTCCCTTCGTTTCCGCACTCATCGGTTTCGCTGAGCCAAGCTTCCTTAGAATAGACCAGCTGAAAGCCTATATAAGGATCAAAAGCAGACGTACTGCAAATTGTAATACAAGGAGCGCCACAATGGGCGACACGTCCACCATTCCAATAGGTGGAATGATGCGCCTAAACAGGTTAAGGTACGGATCGCATAACCGGCCAAGGACATAATCAATGTCAGCGAGGACTCCCCGCTTTGAGGGGAGCCAGGACATCATGACGTAGACAAAGATCAAAAACGTATAGAGGTCCACTAAACTCATGATGAGATGAACGATACTTGCCGATAACACGATGGCGTCCTCCTAAGATAGGCTCTGGCTGAGCCCTAACGAGAAATAAGTCCTCGTGCTTGCAAGGTAACCCGCTCAGCGTCGGTGAGTTCAGTAAGGCGCGTCAAGGCAAAGACTCGCGGCTCCAGACAACTTACCCGGGCATCCAAAGCAGAAGCAACGCCGAAGGAGAAATCCAACACGCGCATTGTGAGATCATCGCTGACGCGGCGCAGATCGAGTACAACCGCATCCCCGGCTTTCAGTGATTTGGAAACGCGCTCTACATCGCTATAGGAACCCGGAATAACCACATCCACACTACGCTGCACAGCATAGGTAGATCCAGCCCCACCGCTCAGTGCATCTTGAGGGTCCCAGGACCTGCGAGGACTCACGCTGCTTGTAGTAGCACGAACCGTCGTACGAGGGGGCTCCGGCTCTTCCACGGTGGACGAGAAGAGTGACTCAAGGCCTTCAGAGCTATGACGGCGAGAAGCTGCGGCCGCCGTAGCCGCTGTTCCCTCGGGGGTCATTTGCGGCGGCAACGTAGAGTCCACCATGGTGCGCCCCAACGCAGAAGAACGCGATGAGGTCGATGCCTTAGTTACATGACGCGGGGGAAGCGGATCCCGAGTTAAACTCGAAGGCAACTGGGTTGAAGCACGCACATCATCAATGGAAACTAACCGCGGATGCGAGGCGCTATGGGCACCAGCCGGGCGCGTGGTAGGCGTGGAGTAAGCGCCGTAGTCGTCGTAGTCATCCTCATAGCCTTCATCATCGAAGTCATCGCCATACTCAGCGTATTCGTCATAATCTTCTTCGTAATAGCCGTCATCAGTATCACGGCTACCGCCAATACCAAAGCGGGCCTTAATACCATCTAACATGCCTTTTCCGTCCTGAATGCCCATGGGGTACCTCACGATTCCTCAAAATGGTCACTGAAAATGGCTCGTCCAATACGAACCATAGTAGCGCCTTGCTCAATGGCCAAGGGCCAATCTTCACTCATGCCCATGGAAAGCTCACTGAACTTCTGGGCCTGTTCCTCATCCAACGATGCCTTAATAGTCTCGAACAACTCGCGCAATCCCGCAAATGTTTCCTCTGCACGCAAAGGATCGCCGGCGGGAGCCATGGTCATAAGACCTCGCACAGAAACGCCTTCATAGCTATTACAGGCAGTTACCAAACTCAAGGCATCCTGAGGGCTCACACCGCTTTTTGACGCTTCTCCTGAAACATTTACCTCAATGAGGATGTCCTGCACAACCCCAGCCCGAGAAGCAGCTTCTGCAATTTTTCGCCCATGGCGCTCATTCACGACCGAGTGAATGAGATTGGCGTTAGCAACAATCTCTGGGATGCGACGCGATTGGATATTGCCAATAAAATGCCACAGGGCATTGGGA
>CAJUNI010000053.1:3407-6308 GCA_910587945.1 uncultured Parvibacter sp. | reverse complement strand
GCATTGGGAAACTGTTCAGCCTTTTCGTCAAGACCTTCCGGGCGATTTTCGCCAAACTCAAGAGCACCTGCGGCAATAGCAGAGGCAACAGCTTCAGGGCCTACCGTTTTAGAAACCGCAATAATCCGAACGGATTCCGGGTCTCTACCGCAGCGTCGACACACTTCTTGCACTTCAGCTTGCACCTGCTCAAAGCGCTCAGCTACTCCCATCACCTACCTCCTATTCTGCCAGCAAAGGCTCCATGGCGACCACACACCCCACCACTTGCCCGATAGGAATAATACAAATCCGTGGAGCAAGCAGTACAAACCTGAGCCGCACAAATCCGCTCCGAAATGACACCCGCTTCTTGCAAACTTGCGCTCACTGCCGCCGTGAGATCCAAATGCCTGGGACTTGGCTCGCACGCCATGCCGAAGCGATCGACAAATTGGGTGCATACCTCTTCTCCACATTCATAGCACTCAGCCATGATATGGGGGCCAATATAGGCGTTATATTCCGAAGGCTCCCCATTATCTTTTTCTCGCCGATCGAGCTCGGCAAGAGCGGCTACCGCTTTACCCGGAATGCCCGCTAAAGCCCCACGCCATCCCGCGTGAGCTACCGCAAAGGATCCAGAAGGAGAAACTACTATCACTGGCACGCAGTCGGCAAAGCAAAGCAGTGCTGTGAGTGCTTCTACTCCCACCACAATGCCATCTGCGCCCTCTTGCGCCTGCTCATAAACCAGAGTAAGAGATTGCTCATCAAGGCTATCGACAGACAAAACCTCTGACCCGTGAACCTGATTAAGCGTAATGAGCTGAGTTCCACCAAGTCCCGCAGCTTCCAGGAGCCGCGTACGATTCTCGATTACAGCCTCGGGGTTTGGATCCCCTACATGGGTACCGAGGTTAAGAGAGTCAAAAGGAGCGGAACTTAAGCCACCGTGGCGCTGAGAAAATCCCAGGCGCACACCGCTGGCCGCAAAAACCTCTTCATCGGTTAAAAACGACAGGCCCGCCCGGGAGCGGACCTGTAGTTCTGGCATCGGAAGCTTCATGAAGCCTCGGCGCTCCTTTAGGTCCTAGCGCTGACGCTTTAAAAAGTCCGGGATGTAATCCTCGTCGGCAAAGCGACCAGAATTAGAGGTGGTAGAGAAAGAAACCGGAGCTGCCTGTTGGGGAACCTCGGTAGGAGCAAACAGGTCGCCGCCGCGAGGGGCAAAGTCCATGGCAGGCTGAGCCGGATTAATCTTAAAACCGGTAGCAATAACCGTAATACGCACCGCATCGCCCATGGCCTCGTCGATAATTTGACCATAGATGATATTAGCGTTCTCGTCGGCGCAGGCTTCCACCGTGCGCGCCGCTTCGCTTACCTCGGTCAACGTCAAGTCCGGACCACCAGCAATGGAGAACAGAACGCGCGAAGCACCTTGGATAGAAGACTCCAACAAGCTGGAGTTGGTAGCCTGCTGAGCAGCATCCAGCGCGCGATTTTCGCCCGTCGAAATACCGATGCCCATCATGGCCGTACCAGCATCCTTCATAACCGTGCGAATGTCGGCGAAGTCCAAGTTAATAAGGCCTGGAATGGTAATAAGGTCAGTCACACCTTGAATGCCTTGGCGCAGCGTATCGTCGGCAATACGGAAGGCCTCAAGCATTGAGGTTTTCTTATCCACAATATCGAGCAGGCGATCATTGGGGATGATAATGAGGGTGTCGACCTTTTGAGCCAAAAGATCAACGCCCTGATCGGCCTGGTTGCGACGCAAGCGACCCTCAAAGGTGAAGGGACGAGTCACAATACCTACCGTCAACGCGCCAATTTCTTCACGGGCAATCTCGGCAATGATGGGTGCAGCACCCGTACCCGTGCCACCACCTTCGCCAGCCGTTACAAAGACCATATCCGCTTCGGCTAAGGCCTCGCGAATTTCGTTGCGGCTTTCTTCGGCTGCCTGAGCGCCAACCTCAGGGTTTGCGCCAGCACCGAGCCCACGCGTGAGCTCTTCGCCAATATGAATAGTACGGTCGGCGCTCGAGTTCAAAAGCGCCTGACGGTCCGTGTTGACGGCGATAAACTCTACCCCGCGCACACCCGCCTCAACCATGCGATTCACGGCATTCGTGCCGCCACCGCCTACACCGACGACTTTGATAATCGCCAGATGATCTACGCCCGTGTTGTTTGGCATCGTTTCCTCCACACCTGCTGCGTTTATGCTGCTGCGTTCATGTCAGTCTGGCCAGGCTTTCCTGGACACGGCTGAAGCCTCGCCCGTAGGCGAGTCATGTTCGGCATTTTACACGATGAAACCCCTATTGCAACGTGGGTATAAGGGAAAACGCACAGGTTTGGCATCACTTTGTGGATGGTGGGCGCCTTTACGCACCCTCCGCAGTCTTTTGAACGGTTTGGAGAAGCGGTTTCTTCCCTATCTCAGGCTCTGAAACCGAGCTGCGAACGCCCATGCCCCGGCAAACATTGAAGCAAAGAGCAACTCACAGGTATGCGCCACTAAAAGCGTGTTTGAAAGTCGCAAAAGCAGCGCGACTTAAATTGCTCGCCAAGTGGGACGGGACGGAACACGCACATTGATATAGGCTACCTTACCCGGATTCTGCTCCATAATCTCCAGGCAGATTCGCTCTTTTTCGCGAATATCTTCGGCCTCCCCAAAGGCAATCTGGATACCGTTATCCAAGGTTAAAAGAGTTGACTCCGCATCGGTAGCAGAAACCATACGCACCTGATCTGCAAGTTCGGTAGTCATACCATCCACAATGGCTAAGGCATTATTGACATTACTATCCGTGCAATAGGAACCAATTTCTGGCGTCAACCCATAGGGCACGTCGTTGATGTGCAGCACTGCAGCGGCATCCTCATAAATGCGAGGATTGAGCG
>CAJUNI010000053.1:0-3397 GCA_910587945.1 uncultured Parvibacter sp. | reverse complement strand
CTTGAGGAGGAATAGCCATAAGCCACATGCCATCAGAAGCAATGGCCCACTGCTCTACATCCATGGCTTCGTTGGAGGCAACTTCCACTACCGCAGCAATCTTTCGCTCTGTAATGACAATTTGAAGCGTATCGGGGAATACTCGATGAACTGTCGCATCTTCCACCCAGGCATCCCGCTCAACGCTGCGCTCAATAGATCCTCCGTCCACCCGCAAAAGGGTGGTACCAGAAGGAATAGACACCAGAGCGGCCATGTCTTGAGAGGTGAGATGCTCAGAGCCCGTGACCTCAATTTCCTCAATCACAAATACTGGGGAAAGATAAAGCACCAAAGCGGCAACAAGGGCGCATAGAACCAGCGAAAGCAGGGCAATAACCCTCCCCCGATGGCGATTGGCTGTATTGCGCAGGCGTTGCTCGCGCTCTCTGCGGTCAATATCTCCAATACGGGTAGCCACCACGGCCGGCCGTTGGTTACGCGCACTAGTTCCTGACATTTGTGCGCGAGCACCGGCGGGGCGAACCGTCCCCCTACCCTGCGCGGTGCGGCTGCGAGACTGTCCCGAACGCGCACTTGATGAGGATTGTGAGCTCCGAGGCGAGCGCGTACGAGAGGGAGAACTTTGTCGCGGCACTCCCGCACGGGAGGAAGAAGCAGAGCGAGAAGTTCTATTCGAAGCCGAGGAAGCGGACTTCCGGCGTGAGTTCGATGCCATAGGCCTTCTCTACCTCCTCCCGGATGAGTGCCATAAGTTGAGCTACATCATGGGCAGTGGCACCGCCCTCATTCACAATAAAGTTACCGTGAACAGAAGAGATTTGCGCCCCACCAATTTGGGTTCCTTTAAGTCCGAGCTCCTCGACCAGAGCACCTACCGATTGACCATCGGGATTCTTAAAGACACTGCCACAAGAAGGAGCTGAAAGAGGCTGGGTGCGCTTTCGCCGCGAAAGTGCTGCCTCCATTTTGCCCCGTATATAGAACGGGTCAGCTTGAGAAACCGCGAGCTCACATTCAAGAATGATGGCTTGGGATGGCAAGGATACACGCCGGTAATCCCATTGCAACTCCGCCCCATCAATGCGCTTTAAAGTCCCCTCGTCCAACACGGTGATGGAGCGCACTGCCGACCCAATCCATTCATCCCGGGTGCCAGCATTCATACGAAGAGCGCCGCCAATGGTACCGGGTGTGCCGACCGCAAATTCCAGCCCCGCGAGAGAGCGGCGAAATGCCTCTTGCACCACCGCCGATAGCGCAATGCCCGCACCAGCACAAATACAGCCAGCTTCCCCATCCACACGGAAGTTACGAAAATCGCGTCCCAAACGCACAATGACGCCATCATAGCCTTCATCGGAAACCAAGAGATTGGAGCCACGACCTACCACGCACCATTGAAGTCCTTCTTCAGCAGCTGCTTGGACACTATGACGAAGCGCACCTAAGGTATCAGCCGTCACAAAATAGCGGGCAGGACCCCCGATGTGATAAGTGGTGTGCCGAGCCATGGGCTCATTACTATGGATATCCCCCTCGAATTCGTCATCCAAAAGGAGCTTTTGAAACGGTGCAGCGTGGCGCGGAGTCATAGGACGTACTAACCTTTAGCCATTGAGAGCGTCAATAATTTGAGGTCCAATACTGGTAACATCCCCGGCTCCCAGCGTCAAAATCAAATCCCCCGGCTGCGCTTTTTCCAGGAGCGCCGGCACCACATCAATGCGCTTTGGCACATAGGTAGCCTCCGGATGACCAGGATGATCCAATATGACATTCAAAAACGTTTTGCCATTCACTCCTGGCACCGGAGCCTCGCCGGCAGGATAAACATTCATGAAGGTAAGCGTATCGGCGTCGTCAAAGGCACAGCCAAACTCATCCGCTAGCACCTCGGTAAAGAGAGGAGCTCGAGAGTAGCGATGGGGCTGGAAGAGTACGTGGATATGCTTAAAATCGAGGGCGCGAGCGGCCTTGATGGTGGCAGCAATTTCTGTGGGATGATGGGCATAATCGTCCACAACGGTAATGCCCTGGGCCTCCCCCACCATATCAAAGCGGCGCTTCACGCCCGCAAAGCATGCCAGCTTTTCTGCAGCTTCTTGTACATCTAAACCCAAGGCCCACAACAAGGTGAGCACCCCGGCACCATTAACCACGTTGTGAACGCCGGGGTTTTGCTTAATCCGAGAATGCACTTCGGTACCATCAGGCAAGCGCAAGGTAAACTCCGAACCCACACCCTGGGCGCGCCATGAAATCACGCGACTCGCACATTGTTCCCCAAGACCATAGGTAATAACGTCTTGACGCACTCCCTGAGCGCATTCCACCAACGCAGCATCATCACCGCAGACAACCACGGGGCCTTCTGCAGGCACCGAGGCTATAAAGGCAGCAAACTGCGCATAGATTTCTTCGAGTCCTGCATAGTGATCTAAGTGGTCGGCCTCGATATTGGTCACAATGACCGCACCGGGGTCCAAAAATGTAAATGATTTATCGCTTTCGTCGGCTTCTACCACATAGTAGTCACCTGTGCCCGAATGAGCGTTGCTTCCAAAGGCGCGAACAATGCCTCCGATCAAGAATGTGGGGTCAAGATCCATGGCGTGAAGCGTAGAAGCCAACATGGAGGAAGTGGTAGTTTTCCCGTGGGTACCCGCTACCGCAAGCGTGGTGAGCCCAACCCCCAACCGTGCCAGCATTTGGGCACGATGAATAATTGGAAGATCCCGTCGCCGCGCTTCCATCAACTCGGGATTATTCTCGAGAATTGCCGTAGAAACCACAATGGTCGGGTGACCCTCGGGGATATTTGCCGCATCTTGGCCAATAAAGACGCGCACCCCTTCTTCTTGAAGACGCTGGGTATAGCGAGAATCACGCAAATCGGAACCACTGACAGAAAGCCCCTGGTCATGAGCAACACTGGCAATACCACTCATGCCAACGCCCCCAATACCAATAAAATGCACCGCTTCTTCGGCTGCCTTCGTTGTCATTCATTCCTCCTTGGCTGTTATCTGGATGGGCTATTGTACTTCATGGGGTGCCGATGACACCGCCGCCATCACAACATCTGCCAAAAGCGTTGTTGCATCCGCACTCTTCTGAGCCCGAGCGGCCTCTTTCATAGATGCTCGTACCTCGGGATCGTCCACTAACGCGAAGAGTTTCTCCTCAAACTCAGCACTCTGAAGCGCATCGTCGGAAACCATAGAAGCACAGCCAGCCTCCACATAGGCTCGCGCATTGGTGGTTTGATGATCGGCGGTCGCATAAGGGAATGGCACCAACAGCGCCGGAATTGCCAAGGCGGCAATTTCTGCCAGAGAAGTGGCACCTGCCCGCGAAAGAATGCAATCGGTAGCTGCAAGGGTTGGCCCCATAG
>CAJUNI010000052.1:12037-15326 GCA_910587945.1 uncultured Parvibacter sp. | reverse complement strand
TCAACTTCTATGATTATCCGCTCTTCCGCACCGAAGCGGTGGGTGGCGACAGCTCGGCTATGGTCACGAAGTTGGTCACCAAGGGTGCTATCACCGATCCGCAAAGTGATATCAATAAAGACTCCCAGTATCGTTCCGACCAAACGGACGGTAATGGCAATGGCGACCGCAGCGAAACTTTGCTCTCCAAGCAAAGCCCGGGCATTGGCTGGAGCAATAACGACGACGTATCCCAGGACAAGCTGGTACGTCCGCGTTGGGCTACGAAGGACTACGTCAAAGATGACGGCACCGTGGCTATTCCTGAAGGCCAGGCCTACAGCTATAAGAACATGTACACCTATAAGGGCATCAATGAAGGTACGGCAGCGCTCTATAAGCACGCACTCTTCATTGATACGCTGCCTCATCTCAATGACAAGGCCACGTCCACCTATGACTCCACCAACAAGCGCATCAATATGCGTCGCTCTCAGTGGAACGGTTGGTTGAAAGACCTCGACAGCATCAAGGTGGAATACACCGATACCACGGTGGATGAAGAAGGAAACCAGAAGGGCCGCTATGAACTGCGCCTGTCTTCTCAGCGCGACGTTTTGACGGGCCAGCTGTTGGATGCTCAGGCTCAGGTTTGGGTTGGTCCCATTAAGCGTACGGGCAATGCTTCTGACGGTACGCTGGTACTTGAGCCGATGACGGCTAATGATTTGGTGGAGCCCATCGATGAGGCCATGAAGCAGCCTGACGTAACCAGCTGGTCTCGTGACCAATTCAGCGAATTCACCACCCGTTGGGCCGCTCAGAAGACCACAGGTATCACCTATGGTGTCGATGGCAAGACGGTGGTGGAATCGGTGCCGGTGTCCACTTCTATGGCCTCGATCAACATGGTGGATCTCAACGAACTGAAGAGCTACATTGCGGCTCACCCCGAGCAGAAAGAGGCCCTGACGCGCTCGATCTTGACGGTGTGGAGTCGCGTGCTCGATGACGACCTCGTGCTGATGGCGCGCAATGGCAACGTTCGCTTGCGCTTTGACCTGTCGGCGCCGCTGAACCTGCCGAAGTACCTCGGTAGTGCCGATAACACCTTCAAGTCTATCGACATGGTGCCGAACGACTTTGACGAGCAGGGTAACGTGGTTGGTCCCTACACCGCGTTGCAGAAGCGCCTCTATGAAACCAGTCAGTGGAATACCTTCATGGCTATGGTGGATTACCGTGAAGGCGAAAATGGTCTGACCTATAAGACCACCGAAGACAAATCTGCGGGCGTCTATGTGGATGCACCGGAAGGCTATGGCTACATTGGTAGTTATGTCTGGTTAGACAATAACTGGGATACCTATCAAAACGACACCAAGGGCGAAGTGGTTACGGATACGCTCGGTAATCCCACCACCTACCATCGGGGTGTGAATGGCCGCTTCATCCTGTCGACTGAGAAGTCTATTAAGAACGGTCGCTATGTCTATACCTATGGCGAGGGCAAAGATACCTCGGCACTCTTGGAAGACCTCGACTACGACGGCAAACCTGATGATCCCGGTGTAAACGGGGTTAAGGTGGAGCTGCTCAACGAATGGGGCGTTCCGGTTAATCGTGAAGGCGAAGCCGTGGTGCTCGCCCGCATGGATGACAAGTCTTCCAAGGAAACCTGGGTGAAGGCCGATCCGCAAACCGGCCAACCGCTGGTAGGCAACATGGGCTATGAACCGATTACCACTGATGATGAGGTGGACTTGGGCGCCTATGTCTACACTACCGAGTCTGACTACTACAACAACCAGGGTTACTACATGTTCTCCATGTTGAAGCCCGGTACCTATCGTCTGCGCTTCACCTTCCCTGAGAAGTATGCCAACTATGCCTTGACCACCAAGCGCATTGGTGCCAATAATGCGCCGGCTATCAACGACAAGGGCGAAGTAGATGGCGATCCTGAAGACATCTCTGCCTACATGAGCGTTACGCGCCAAAACGGCATCATGACTGCTACCTCTGAGCCCATTGAGGTCGAAGCGGTGGCCTACGATGCAGCCCGTTACGCAGCCGGTGATGTAATCACGGGCAATGAGATCTATGATGCTCGGATGACCAGCTACAACGTCGGTATTGCTATGCCGGTGGTCTACCAAGGTGTCACCTTCCGTGACGACAAGCTCCAGGGCTATGAGGAAATGGAAGAGGATCCGGATCAGGGCGAAATCGAAGATGGTGGAGATGAACCTGGTCCTGGTACCGGTGGTGGCGACATCTTCGGACGCAGTGCCAACGCTGCCCTCTATTCCGCTTTGGATGACAACGGTATTGCGCTTATGAGCCTTACCCCGGACAACGCACCCGATTACAATCCGGAAGAAGGGGAGTTGCCGCCGTTTATCACCGTGGACGGCAAGCCGACGATCAACCTGAATCGCTATGTGGAGCAAGACGGCACCGTGGATCCTGAACTGATTGACGGTGTGCTTGACTGGCTCAACGTAGACCTGAATGCCGATAATCCTTACGAGTTCGCAATTGCACGGGATGAGTTGCGCCTGAAGAACATGCAGGTGCAGATCATGATGTACAACGAGGAAACCGAGCTCTGGGAGCCGGCCTATGACACCGACGGCAATTTGGCTTTGACTCAAACGGACTGCTATCCCGAGGTTACCTTCGATGGCGGTGCCACCTGGCAGGCGGTCTATGACAGCGCTGGCAACAACCGCTTCTCCGTTGAGGCCATCAACGATCTGGACTACAACACCGAATGGCGTTGGGTGCCCTATAGCTCTAATGCGAAGGATGCCACCGGTGCCTTTGAATTCAGCCTCGAGCCCGGCCATGACTACAAAGTGGTTTGCCGCGATATGAAGAATCGTATCCTCAAGCCGTCCGTTATGGTTTGGGAAGGCGAGCCTTTGAAGCGCCCGCTCACCAACGCTGAGGATCAGGCCCAAACGGCTGACGGTCGCCCGGCAGACGAAGTAGCTGCTATGTGGGATAACGACCTGTGGCTCAAGAGCGGTGTGGCTGAAACTAACAGCTTTAGGGCTGAAGTCCCCGTGGACAAGAATCATCGCGCTATCTATGAGGACCCGAAGGATCCCGCTAAGGGTTATAAGATCTATGACAAGCTGGCTTTGGGCTGGATTGACGGCACCAAGGGCTTCCTGGGCAACTATGTGTGGAGTGACCGCAACGAGGGCACGGAACTCACCGGCTCCTTCTATGACGGCATTCAAGACACCGTGGACTCCAAGGGCGTCGGCTCGGTGAAGGTCACCTTAGAGCAGTACTACTG
>CAJUNI010000052.1:0-12027 GCA_910587945.1 uncultured Parvibacter sp. | reverse complement strand
GTATTCTGGCGATATCACCAACACCAAGGAAGGTCAGTGGGTTTTAAACAACCTGGAGTACAAGACCACCGTGACTTCGAGCTCGGGCTCCTACATCTTCAAGGGTGTCTCCACCTACGTGGCGGATCCTCAAGCTCCGTCTACGATCGATGACGAAGACAAGATGCAGTTCTTGGCGGGCTATCGTGCGCGCATTGATGTGGATGCCCTCAAGCTGATTACCCGCGACTGGGGTATTACCTATCGCAACATTGGTACTTCCAACCCGAAGAAACCCTTCGATGAGGAAATTGACTCTGACGCTGCTATGGGTCTTACCCAGGTGGTGGATGGTGACGGCAACCCCTATCTCAAGGATGGGCAGCCGGTCTATGCCTACTACCTCAACGAGCGCAACAGTGGTGCCAGCGCTTCGGCGGGTATGAGCGGCATGGGTCAAGGCGACCTCACTATTGCCGGTGGTCGCGACACCGACGTTTCCTACGAGCAAATGATCGTAGTGGCTGGCAACCTGGAGACCTTGGCAAAAGAGAATCTCTCGAACTGGATGGTCAACACGGCCGGCATCTTGACCAAGTATGGCCTGACGGAAGAAGAGCTTACGGGTCTCACGCTGGATTCCGCTATCAAGCGTTTGGACAGCACGGATCTGCGCAGCTACCTCATTGCCATGAAAGCTATGGAGGAGGAAGAAGAGTACTCACTGCCGATCATGCAGGCGATGGCGGCGGAAGCAACTGGTGCGAGCGAAGAGAACGTCCGTGGTGTGAAGGGCGGTCTGGGAAGCAGTGCGCCGGTGGCTGAATACGACCTTGGTGCCGCTCAGCGTATCGAGCATTGGGATGCTGGCTTGGTTGAAGTTCCGCGTTCCTCCATTACGGGTCGCGTGTGGAACGACGAAGACTACGACGGCATTTGCCAATACGAGACCGATGAAGCGGGCAACATTAAGACCGATGCTCAGGGCAACCCGCTCTTCAATGGCATGGCCGGCGAGCCGGTGTCTATTGAGCAGTACTACTACAACCCGGATGCGGTGGCAGAAGATGGAAGCCACTGGTTCCGCAACGATAACTTCGGTAATGACCAGCGTACGACCGTAACCACGGGCTGGAAGACCGTTACCCGTCAAGACTATAAGGGCCAGGATTACACGGTATGGGTCCACGAGTACACCGATCCTACCGATCCGACTAAGACGCTTACCCTTGAGGCTAAGACCGAAGAGGAAACCTACGTCATCGGTACTGAGCAATCCAACGGCTTTGTGCGTACCACCACCGATGCTCGAGGCGTTTATCGCTTCGACAACCTGCCTACGGCCTACACGGCTCCGGATGGTCGCCATTATCTGGCTGGCTATCGCGTGGTGGTGGGTGCCCTACACAATGACGTGGTCTACGACGATCAGGGCAACGAGCTCTATTCCACCCCGTGGATGATGACCCACTACCATGTAGGCTCTGATGTGATGGCCGACTCCGATATCCGCGACACGCGTCCGGGTACTCAGGATTCCTATAAGGTAATTGGTCGTGAAGATACCTCGGTGGCTGCTGGGGTGGAAGAACTGCGTGCCTTTGATGGCCAAATCATTTTGGCTGCAGCGGTGACGGAAGACCGTCGCTATGAGCCTCAGGTGTCTCAGATAGAAGTGGATCGCGGCGATGTCTATGTTGGTGGCACCGGCACTGTGACCTATGACTACTTAACGCGCCGGGATACGGAAGTGTCCGGTGGCGATATTGGCCAGTTGGCTGTACCGCGTCGTGAGATCAATGGTCGTGTGTGGAAGGATGCGAACTACGACGGCATTCAGGCCATGGTGGAAACTACGGTCCAGGCCACTGATGAGGATGGCAATCCGGTCTTTGATACCGAGGGCAACCCGGTGATGGAGACCAAGCAAACCTATGACCCGGCCGAGTATGGCTTGGTGGGCGAGTCGGTATCCTTGGTTCAGTACTACTACGACAAGGATGCCCTGAATGACGAGGTTGACGATCCGAATTACCAGACTCACTGGATCCGCAATCAGGAATTCTGCGAGGTGGGCTATAACAACCTGGCTGCTATTGCCACCGACGAATGGGCCGATGGCGCAACCGTGGAAAATGGCCGGGTAACTATTAAGACCCAGGCGGATGGTATCTATCGCTTCCGCAATTTGCCTACGGCCTTTATTGCAGATGATGGCACCTTGTTCTTGGCAGCCTACCGCGTTGAGCTCAATGGTCTTCATGTGGACACCACTACCGACGCATCTGGTGCGGTCACCTCAGCCGTGCCGTGGATGATGACGCGCTACCACGCCAACGTGGAAGAGGCTGATGGGGAAACCGTGGCCAAGGTGGGGTTGGATTCTGATATTGATGACAGCCTCTCCGGTGACCTGGATGCCTATCACCTCATTGGCCGAGTAGATATCGTGGACGAGCTTTTGGGTGATGACACGCTGGATCCGGTAGGGGTGCGTGGCCAGTCTGGTCAAATCATCTTGGCGGGTCCGGTGGATGGCGTAGATCCCTCCATCGATATTACGGCTCAGATTGCTATCCCGGCGGGGGATGTGGTTGAGGGCGCTGAAGGCGAAGTTCACTACGACATGATGCGCGCTCGCTTCGATAAGGATGAAGCCTATAAGGGCGGCGACGCTGGTCAGCTGCCGATTCCGACCCGCTCGCTTTCTGGTCGGGTATGGCGCGATGCTGATTACAACGGCTTGCAGAGCGACCGCAAAGAAAATGGCGCATTGGTAGAGCCGGGTATTCCGGATATTACAGTGACGCTGGAGCAGTGGTACTTTGACCCGGAGGCACCGGTCGAGGCAGCCACGCCTGAGTTTATGGCTGGCTTTGATCCGGAGCTGAACTTCTCCGGCATGATTTCCTCGAACTATCAGAGCCGTTGGCACCAGAACACCAACTTTGGTGCAGAAATCTATACCCAGCTCAACGATCCGGAACATCCGCTCGTGACGGGTACCTGGGCCGGGAATGCAAGTGTGGTGGATGCTGGCACCATTGCGGTTACGACCGATGAGAATGGCGTCTATCGCTTCGACAATCTGCCGACGGCTTACACCGCTCCTGATGGCACCCATTACCTGGCGGCCTACCGTATCAAGGTCGATCGTCTTCTCAATGACGATGAGGGCGCCTGGATGATGACTCGTTATCATCAGGGCAGCGCCGATGAAGCCTTAGCTATCGACTCCGACCTTCCCGACAATCTTGGGTTGGATGGCAACTATCCGCTCATTGGTCGCGAATATATCGATCGCGATGAAGAGGGCGTTATCAACCGCTATGCCGGTATGCGTCAAGAAATGCTGGAAGGCCAGATTATTCTGGCTCTGCCGGCTGGGGAAGAGGGTCGCGGTGCCTTTGTGGAGCAGGGCATTCCTGCCACCGACTATGTGAATAGCATGACGGGCACGCTGGTCTTTGACTGGATGGATGCACGGCCGAACACCACCGGTCGCGACTCGGTGGATGGTGGCGATGCCGGACAATTGCCGCCGCCGATTCAAGACATTGTCGGCACGATCTGGAATGACGCGAACAACGACGGTATCCAAGGCCAGGCCAAGATTGAACGGGCAGCCGACGGTAGCCCCATCTTGGATGCCGATGGAAACGTTATTGAACTGCGCGATGCCAATGGGGCGGTCATTCTTGAGCGCAACGAGGCTGGGGTGCCGATTCTGGTGGATGAGTGGGGCAACCCGCTTCAGGCTACGGACGCTTTGGGTAACCCGCTCTATGAGAGTGATGGTGTCACGCCGATCTATATGACCGAGCAGGGCATCGAAGATATTGCTGTTCGCTTGGAGCGCTTCTATACCACCGATGAGGGAGCTACGTGGCAGGTAGATCCCACCTGGGATGTGGAAGCTACCGAGGGTGCTCAATTCCCGGCCAATACCACCACCGACGCCGAAGGTATCTATCGCTTCGAGGATCTGCCAAGCCAAGGTCGGATTGATATTGATGCGGATCACCTTGAGGTGAAGGTTATCTTTGGCTATCGCGTAAAAATCAATGAGCCGGCGTGGCGTATGAATCGTATGGCATCTAAGTTCCGTCAGGGTAGTGACGTGTCGCGCGACTCTGACTTGGTCTACGAGAACGATTCGCCCAGCAAGTCCTATCTCATGGATAACAACGAATACATCGTGCTGCTGGACAACGCCGATAGCTCATCAGTACCGGCGAACCGCCAAGATGGTGCCGCGTCCAATAACCCCAATAAGCCGCAAGAGGGTATTTCCACCTACGCCACACGGGATACGCAGTCCATCAGCTACGACTTGGCTGCCGGCTCCGATGGTACAAATTCCGACGGTGGTATGTTCGATCCGGCTTCTCAAGTGATTTCTGGTTATCTGTGGATTGACAGCAACTACAACGGTTTGCGCGACGATGGCGAGCCGGTATTGGTAGACCGCACGGTTCTGCTCCAGCCCTGGAAGTGGAATGCGGAAAGCCGCATCTGGACGAAGCTGGGCGATGCCCTTGAAAAGCAAACGGATGAGAGTGGCTACTACGAGTTCAACCGCCTCTATGCCAGCTCCTTCGATGAGTCTGACGATGGTACGGCTCATGAGGACTACCTCATTGGCTATACCGTGGAGGCTCTTGGAACGCCGACGGCAGGGGTTGAAAACCATGAGCTGCTGAATACGGTTCAAGGTTTGCCGGTGGCTAATTTGCTCGTGGCGCCTACCGAGGAAGAGGTAGAAGCGGGCATTGAGGTCAATGATCGCAACTCTAAGGTTCACCGTCCAAGCGATGTACCCAACGACACGCTCTACACTCCGGGCAACTATCCGCTCGGTTGGTATGGTGCGGCTCCGGGCAATGCGTTGGCTACCCAGCGCAATGGTGTTATGGCCATTGGCGAGGGTCGCTATGTGGTAGACGGTCGCATCGTTTTGGCGGCTGCTTCTACCGATGAGCCTGAAGCTGAGGGTGGCACCCAAGATGCCTATCGTGTCACGGTGGGCGAGGGTAATGGTGCCGAAGACACCCTTGAGTTTGACATGGCCGTCGCCTCCAGTGAGATCCGTATGGATGGTGGCTTCCTGCCCTTCGATAGCTCGGAAATCACGGGCATCGTTTGGGATGACGAGAACTACAACGGTCTGCGTGATTACGTGGTGCCGGGCTTTGATTCTCTCGCTTCACTGCCTGAAAGCATTACGCCGGGCCTGGAAGAGCCGGTAGAGGGCCAGCGCGTCTTCTTGGTCCAAGAGTACTTGGATGATGATGGTACCTGGAAACAGAACACCAACTTCCCGACGGCTGCTGACAATAAACTTGAGACGGGTGACCTGCGTGCTACAGACACTACGGTAACCGTGCGCAATGTGGTGGAGAACGTGAGCTACCGCCTAGTGGAGATTGTCGTCAACGAGGACGGCACGATTACCGAAGTACCGGCGAGTGACTGGTACGGTGGTGACGGTTTGCCGTGGCCGGCTGATGGTCGTGTTGGTCAGTTTGTGGATGGCATGGACGCTACGGGCACCCCGGATCCGGACAGCGGTCTTGACGGCGTGACAGTGAAGCCGCTCACGGAGTACAAGGTGGAGTGCCGCCGCGGTACCGAGCGTGGCGAGGCCATGTATGTATTCACCACGGGTAAGCGCTTTGTAGCGGGTGAACAAGGTAGTGGCTTTACGGTTCAGGCTGCTTCGTCCTATCTCTTGGTGACTGAGGCTCCCAGCCTGTTGCCCACCGACATTGAGGCTCCCTACGGATTTGAGTACACCCTGGATGACCCGACCTCTGATGAGGCCGAATGGGTAGCGGGAGATAGCCTTGGCTTGGCTGGCTTCTATCGCCTGAAGGGCGCTACGGAGTTCACGGTGGCAGTGCGGGCTCGCGGTAACCAGGCCTACTATGATTCGCTGGAGAAGGATGATCCGGATGCCGGTGACGACACTGGTGCCGGTGATGACGGGGATACGGGCGATGAGGGACAGACGCCGACTACCCCCGAGACCCCTGATCCTGATGAGCCGGAGACGACAGCTGCGGCTGGCGATGATCCGGTGGCTGGAGTTGCTGAGGATGAGACGCCGGCTGAAGAGCCGGTGGCTCCGAGTGCGGTCTTTGACCAGATCACGGTCGCAACGCTGCCTGAGCGCGTGGGTACCTCAGTGGGTTATGTTCCCCAGGCAACGGGTGTTACCCAGTCCTCGGTCACCCCGGCACCCCTTGGCGCTCGCGTGGCAGTGTCTGACGCGCAAGGCATCTATCACTTCAGTAATTTGCCGAGCTATGTACAGAAGAGTGCCTATGACAACAGCATCGTCACCTACGGCGAGCAGGGCGGTACCGATACGCTCTACTTGGCTCGCTATCGGGTGATCGTGGCTGAGCCGGCTGATGGCCAGGTTATGACCCGCTTCCACAAGGGCGATGATCCAAGCTTTGACTCTGACCTGACTCGGGTAACCGTTGACGGTGTCCGTGTGCTGTCCCTGAAGCCGCAAATTACCTATCAGGCAACGGTGGATACACCGGGTATTACGGTGCAAGATGGCAATATCTTCTTGAGCGAAAAGGCCAAGGAGAATGACGGTCACCAGTACGACGAGGCTTTGACCTTGACCAAGGGTCAGTGGAAGAAGTCGAAGGCCGATCAGGCGCCGACCGCACGCTTTGATATCCCGCGGGCAGTGGGAGCGGCACGCAGTGGTGATGTTGGCCTGAAGACTGCACCGACCACCTACATTGCTGGTGTGGTGTGGAACGATGAAAACCGCGACGGCATTCGCACCGAAGATGAGCAGGGCTTGGCTGGTGCCCGGGTGGTACTTACCCGTTATTGGTTCCGGGCGGGCGACCCGAACGCCGATGAGGCCTATAAACGCTCTGACTGGTGGGAGTTCGATACCGAATATAACGATGTCGCAAGCCTGAATGATCGCACGGTCACCACGCGGGCTGATGGTAGCTGGATGTTTACGGATCTGCGCGCCTTTGGCTCTGATGAACTGGGCAACGACGTCATCTATGGCTATCGCGTGAACTTGGTAGCTCTGCCGGATACCCCGAGCGTGGAAGACGGCGGTTGGGCAGTAGCTCCGCTTAATGCCATTGATCCTGATAGTGAGGAAGTGCTGGAAGACGGTACGGTTATTGAGGCTCATAACGTTGCCAGCAACGACTCCGACCTGGATGAAGCTACCACGCGCATCCTTCCTGACTATGGTCAAAATGGCCTGATTGTCTTGGCTCAGTTGTGGACTGAAGACGAAGCTGAAGAAGTCCAGATTGATGGTCCGGGCAGCGCTCCGTGGTCCATGATGGCGGTAAGCCCGTCAGTGGCCAACGATGCAGGCTTGGCACTCTACGATCGCCTGGTAATTGATGGCTGGGCGTGGAATGATTTGGAGAAAGACGGCTTCCAGGTGGGAGGCGAAGAGAAGTTTGCCGGTCAGACGGTCTACCTGCAGCGCAAGGCTATTGATGCCGAAGAAGCTGCCGTGGCTGGTGTGGGTTCGTCCATTACCGATGGTGTAGAGGGTAGCAACCTTAACAAGGCGGGCAACCCCGTGGAGAAGGCTGAGCGGGTGTACAAGACGGCCGAGGATCTGACGATCTTCAAGCCGGTAGAGCAGCCGAGTGAGCCCGAGAAGCCGACCGAGCCCGAGAAACCGGTGGATCCGGTGGATCCGGTTGACCCCGTCGACCCTGTTGATCCTGTTGACCCTGTCGACCCGGTTGATCCCGTGGATCCGGTCGACCCGGTTGACCCGGTAGACCCGGTAGACCCGGTTGACCCGGTAGACCCCGTGGATCCTGGCGATGGCGAAGATGAATCAGAAACGGCTACGGTGCCTGACTCAGACCCGATCGCATTGGCAACCCAGGCGGCTCAGGGCGCATGGAAGATGGCTCGCAACCTGCTGATGGCAGTGGCTGAGGGTGACACTACGGATACGGACACCGATACGGAAGGGGATGGCTCAGGTACGCAGACGCCGGAGAATCCTGATCCGGACAACCCGAACAAGCCGGATCCTGACAATCCTGACCCCGACAATCCGAACAAGCCCGACCCTGACAACCCGGATAACCCGGACAATCCAGATAACCCCGATAATCCTGACAACCCGGACAATCCGGACAATCCGGAGGAGCCGGCCAAGCCGGAGCCCATGGATCAGGATTGGGTGGATGTGACCTCCACGGCTACCGATGACGAGGGCTGGTATAGCTTCGAGAATCTGCCGGTAGTGGATGAAAAGGGCAAGCCTTATCAGTACCGGATTCGTATGGTGGCACCTGACGGTGCGGAATACATTGCGGTGGTGAATGCTGGTTCCAATGACAACGCCGACAATGATCTGCATCCGGCTGATGAGAGCGACGATAGCGAAGGTATGGGCTACTCTGATCCGCTTATGGCGCTTAATCGCCGGGGCCAGTGGGTCGAGCCCGAAAAGCCGAGCGAGCCTGAAAAGCCGACGCCGACCCCGGGAGATGAAACTGATCCCGATGAGGGTACCGACGAGGGCGAAGACGGCTCCGAGACCACGCCGGATACGCCGGAGTCTGGTGCCGAAGGTTCTGATACTCCGACCACGAAGGCTCGGGCTCTGGACGACGATGAGACGAATGGTGCTGACGACGCTGACGATGAAGGGGAATCCACTGATCCGAAGCCGGGCGAGGATCCGACCGATCCAACCGATCCTGCCGATCCGACCGATCCTGTGGATCCGGATGACCCGAAGGATCCCTCAACGCCTGAGGATCCGGAGGAGCCCGAAGAGCCTGCTGAGCCGGTGTGGGTCTACGCGCCGAATGCCTATGGCCAGGCCTATTACATGCTGAACGCGAACCATTGGACGCGGGCGGCTGGTCAAGCTGTTGATCCGGCGTTCTACTACTACGAGGAGCCGGAGAATCCCCAAGATCCGCTGGCACCGAAGAAGCCTCTGCGTCCAAGCTTAGTGGCGGGAACGCCGCTGCCGAAGACCGGCGATGAGCTCTGGTTCTGGAAGCTTCTCGCGGTAAGTGCGGCTGCCGCATTGTTACTCTTGCTTTTGGCTGCTTCTCGGCGCCGGGAAGAAGAGGAGGAAGAGGCTCGTGGGTAATGCCAGCAAAGCCTCATCCCTAGACCCTAGCTAGATCCAAGCGGGGAGATGGTCTAAGCGACCGTCTCCCCGTTGGTTTTTTGGACGCTCGCAAACTTGATAGATCTTCCGCCAGTCAGAACGAAGGGTGAAGCGAAGGCTGCGAAGCTTCTGAGCGTAATCCCTTCGTTCTGACCCGTCAGATATATATCCTGATAGACATTGCATCAATGCATTGAGAAAGCGGAAGCGAAGGCGGCGAAGTTATCATTCACCACCTTCGGTAAACACGGCGTAAAACCCGACGCCATTGAGGAGAGCCGAGGAAAGGGAGCCCAAGGTCTGCGCTACAATGAAGGCGCATTACTAGTCCACAGCGATGGAGTAAAGCACTCCTGAGCGTATCAATGGATCGAGTCTTTCATGGAATACATCACAGCAGGGGAAAGCCACGGCCCGGAACTGACCGCTATTATCACCGGTGTACCCGCGGGGCTTTCTATTTCTGAAGACCATATCAATGCGGATCTTGCGCGTCGCCAAGGAGGCTACGGGCGCGGCGGTCGTCAAACCATCGAGCGCGACACGGTATCCGTTCGTAGTGGTTTGCGCTTTGGCCGCACACTGGGTAGCCCCATTACGGTAGTGGTGAAGAACAAAGACTGGGTCAATTGGTCTGAGCGCATGGCACCCTTTGGCCGCGCTCCCGAGGATTTGAAGCGCGAAATTACCCCCCGACCCGGCCATGCCGATCTGGTGGGGGCTCTCAAAACTAACAGTGACGATTGCCGCAATATCCTTGAGCGGGCCAGTGCGCGGGAAACAGCCGCTCGGGTGGCAGCTACCGGTATCGCTCGCGAACTCTTAGCGGAATTGGGTGTGGAAGTGCGCTCCTATGTAGTGTCGGTGGGGGATGTCTGCATGAATGACTCCATAGAGGCGGTCACGCAATATTCCACTTTAGATATTGAGCTCTCCGAAATGCGCTGTCCGGATCCTGCCACCACCGAGGCCATGAAAGAGGCTATTAAGGCTGCCAAAAAAGAGGGGGAAAGCCTAGGCGGAACGTTTCGCATTGTAGCCACGGGTCTTGTGCCGGGCTTGGGAAGCTATACCTCAGGTTCCGAGCGACTCACCTCTCGGATTGCTGCGGCGCTCTTTGGTATTCCGGCCATGAAGGGTGTGGAGTTTGGCCTCGGGTTCGAATGCGCTCGACGCCCAGGATCTCAAGTCCATGACCCCATTATTCTGGATTCCTGCGAGGGCTTTATGCGCTCAAGCAATAATGCGGGCGGCCTTGAGGGTGGCATGACCAACGGCATGCCCTTGGTGGCTACGGTGGCCATGAAGCCAATTCCTACGTTGATGAAGCCCCTCGATACGGTCAATCTTGATACGCTGGAAGTGGAACAGGCCTCTAAAGAGCGTAGCGATGTATGTGCGGTGCCAGCGGCTGCGGTGGTAGCCGAAGGGGAAGTGGCCTTCGTATTGGCCAATGCCTACCTTGAGGCTTTCGGCTGCACCAATATGACCGACTTGAAGCATGCGGTACGGGCCTATCGTCAACGCTTAAGGTCGATGTCGCGATGAGTGGCTCTGCTCGCAAACCAGGGAAAACCCCTTCGCACCACTCTGCGTCTGAACGCACTGCTCAGTCCTATCAGCTTGAACGTCCGGTCTTTTTTGTGGGGTTCATGGGAGCCGGGAAGTCTTCGGTGGCTCGCCGTTTGGCGCGCACTCTCGGGATGGCTTCCATCGACATGGATACCTATTTGGAGCGCCGGGAAGGCAAGCGGGTTCGCGAAATCTTTGATGAAGTAGGCGAAGAGGGCTTTCGTGCCATTGAGACCGATGTACTTCAGGATCTCTCAGCTAAGGATCCCTTGCTTATTTCCTGCGGCGGTGGGGTCGTGCTGCGCCCTGAGAATCGCGCCTTGCTCAAAGAGGCGGGCTATGTGGTGTTTCTGCGGGTGAGTGCTGATGAAGCAGCCTCTCGCATTTCGGATAAATCCTCGCGCCCCTTATTCAATGACATCGAATCGGCGCGGCAGCGCTGTCAAGATCGCATGCCGCTCTATGAAGAGGTGGCGGACGTGATTGTGGATACCTCAGGAAAATCGGTGGGTCGGTTGGCCTGGGATGTGCGCGCTATTTTGGAGAAGGAGGGCATTTTATGCCAGCAACTCGTATCGTCGTAAATATACCCTCAGAACCCACCTACGATGTGCGTATTGGCACTTCTGTTCTCCAAGACCTCGGGGCCGACATTCGATCGGTGTCGGGGGTAGCAACCGCCCCGCGCCTGTTGGTGATCACTGATTCTCATGTGGCTCCTCTCTATCTGGATCAGGCTCGCACGTCGCTTCGTCAGGCAGGCTATGCAGTGGCCGATATTGTGATTGATGCGGGGGAGCAGTCCAAATCCTTAGAAGTGATCGGCGAAGTTTGGGAAGCTATGGCGGCTTTAAAGCTCACGCGGGATTGCGCGGTGGTGGCCCTTGGCGGTGGTGTCGTGGGAGATTTAGCCGGGTTTGCTGCCTCTACCTACATGCGAGGGATCCCTGTCGTTCAAGTGCCCACCACGCTTTTGGCTATGGTTGACTCGTCGGTGGGGGGCAAAACGGGCGTCAATCTGGAAGCGGGCAAGAACCTGGTGGGTACGTTTAAGCAGCCCTCTTTTGTGTGCGCTCCTACCGCGGTACTCTCCACGCTTCCCGAGCGGGAATGGGCTTGTGGTTGTGGGGAAATTGCCAAGTCTGCCGTCATTGATTCCGATGACTTCTTCTTCTGGCTCCTCGAGTATAGTCAGGAATTGCTAAATCGCGATCCGGAGGTCGTGGAAGAGGCCATTGCTCGCTGTGTGGTGTTTAAGGCCGATGTGGTGGCGGCTGACAAAAGCGAAAGTAAGGGAGTGCGGGAATGCTTAAACTACG
>CAJUNI010000051.1 GCA_910587945.1 uncultured Parvibacter sp. | reverse complement strand
TAGCTATTTATGAAATGCTTCATGAGGATCGAGTGCCTATTTCGGTCACCATCAATGAAGCAGTAGAGTTGGCTAAATCCTTTGGCGGCGAAGATGAGTCTCCGCGCTTTGCCAATGGGGTCTTAGGCCGGATCTCCCAGCAGATCGAGGCAGAGCAGGCGGCCAGTTCCGACCAAGAGCCTTCGAGCGCTGAGCTGGGCGAAAACCTGGCAACTGAGAGCGAATCTATAGTTGCAACGGAGTCTGCTGAAACGGAAGAAACTGCTCCGGCGGAGCAATCCGCAGCCGACACTTTAGAGGCCTAACGAGTGGTTTGAGTAGCGCTCGGGATAGGGGCGCTCTGATAACACGTGGGTAGTCGGATATGAAGGAAGAGAGCCCATGGAAGAAGAAGTGAACACCGAGAGCTTTGCCGGCGTTGTGGAGCGGCTTGAAGCCATCTTAGAGACGGTGCAATCTGAAGATATTTCCCTCGATGAATCCTTAACGCTATTTGAGGAGGCAGCCAAGCTTGGCCTAGCGGCCTGCGATCGCTCCGAAGAGGCCCTATCCGCCCAAGAACTGGAAGAGTTGGCAGCGGCTCAAGCTGCCCCTGAAGCCGCGGCTGAGGTAGCTTCCGGCGCCCAGAATGAAGGAGAAGGGCTCGCTCCAGAAGGGGAAGAGGCAGCTCAGACCACCATTCAGGGCTCTTCTCCGGATGCTTCAGAAACTGCACCAACTGATGAGGGTGTAAAGGACTAATTATGGAGGACGTTCGGATACTCGATGCCATTACCACTCCGCGAGATCTCAAGGCGCTCACCGATGAAGAGCTAGCTATCTTGGCTCAAGAGATTCGCGAAGAAATCATTGCCGTTACGGCCACCAATGGGGGGCATGTGGCCTCCTCCTTGGGTGCGGTTGAGAGTATCTTGGCGGTCCATAGCCTCATTGATACGCCCGAGGATCATCTGGTATTCGACGTGGGCCATCAGGCCTACGCCCATAAGCTTTTAACGGGCCGGCGAGAGGCCTTTGAAACCCTGCGCCAATATAAAGGGCTTTCGGGCTTCACTAAGCCGTCCGAGAGTATCTACGACGTCCATTGCTCTGGCCATGCCTCGGATTCTCTGTCCATTGCCACCGGCCTTGCCAAAGCGCGACGCCTTAAGGGTACGGACGAGAAAATCGTGGCCTTTATTGGTGATGCAGCGCTTTCGGGTGGTATGGCGTTTGAGGCCCTCAACTATATGGGCACTGAACAGCTGCCAATTTGCATCATCCTAAACGACAACGAGATGGCCATCTCGCGCAATGTAGGGGCATTGATGCGTCATTTGGGATCCTTGCGCGCCTCTAGTTCTTACCGCACGGCTCGCGATGAGTTCCAAGAGCGACTGGAATCCAATGGGCCTTTGGGTAGTGCGTTCTATCACTTCGGCAAAAGCTTGAAGGAATCCGTGAAGCAATTTGTGCTTCCCCATACCATGATTTTCGAGCAGCTGGGTATTGTTTGTACGGCACCCATCGATGGTCACGATATTCCCACCTTGAAAGAAACGCTTTCCGTGGTGCTTTCTATGGATGCGCCGGTATTGGTCCATGTGGTTACCCGTAAAGGGGCGGGCTATGAGCCAGCCGAGCGGGACCCCGAGCATTTCCACGGGGTTGGGCCCTATGACATTGCCACGGGCAAACCGAAAGCCAAGCCTTCGGCGGTGCCCAGTTATACGGCAGTCTTTGGCCAAGCATTGGAGCAGGCAGCCGAGGCTGATGAGCGTGTAGTAGCGATTACGGCCGCTATGGAAGGTGGAACAGGCCTTAAGCCCTTTGCCCAAAAGTTCCCTGATCGCTTTGTGGATGTAGGCATTGCTGAAGAGCAAGCGGTGGCCATGGCAGCGGGACTGGCAGCGGCGGGCATGAAACCCGTGGTGGCCATTTATTCCACGTTTATGCAGCGCGCCATCGATCAACTCATCATTGATTGTGCGCTCCCGGATTTCAATGTGGTCTTCGCCTTGGACCGGGCCGGTATCGTAGGCGAAGATGGCGCTACCCACCATGGAGTCTTTGACCTGGTCTATACCCGCATGGTGCCCCATTTGCGGGTGTTGGCTCCCTCTGATGAGGCGGAGTTGGCCCGCGCATTGCCGACGGCGTTGGCGTTAGGGGGGCCGGTGGCTATTCGCTATCCGCGAGGAACGGCTCAAGGGGTGGAAATCCCGAGTGATCCGGAGCTTTTACCTCTGGGCAAGAGTCGCGTGCTGCGTGAGGGCACAGACGGTGCATTGCTCGGGTTTGGATCTCTGGTACATCCCGCTCTTGAGGCGGCTGAACTTCTTGCTGCTCAAGGTCTCGAGCTTCGCGTAGTGGATATGCGCTGGGTGAAGCCCTTAGATGATGATGCTCTGGTGGCGGCCGCTCAAACCCCGTTGGTAGTAACTCTGGAAGATGGGGTTATTGCCGGGGGTGCCGGCGAAGGCGTGGCGGGACGCATGAGTGAGCTGGGGTTGGAAGTACCTCAGCTTCTGCTGGGTATTCCCGATAGATTTGTGGCCCATGGAAAGCCAGCTCTCCTCTATGAAGAACTGGGTCTGGATGGGCCTGGTATTGCCCAGGCCGTGCTCCAGAAACTCCAACGCTCTTAAGACTAGGCTTTCTTCTCCATAATAAAGTCGTCCATGATATAGCCCTCACCGATGTCGGTCTCTACGGCCTCGATGGTGGTAAAGCCTTTGGCCTCGTAAGCGCGAATGGCCAGGTCATTGTGCTTGTTCACGGTAAGATACATGGCCTGAAGCCCACGATCACGACAGAGGCGATCATAGAAGCGCAAAATCATGCTGCCATAGTGATGGCCGCGGTGGCGGTCATAGAGATAAATCTTGGAAATGAAGTAGCGGTTCGTTTCGGGTTCAACATGGCCGCCGGTATAGCCTAAGATCATGGCCTCATCAAGGGTGCGGGCAGCATCGCGCACTTCACCGGCGATGGCCCCATCCTTTTCGGATTCGACGGCGTAGGGGACGCTGGCATCAAGGGTGTCGCCCTGAACATCGCGGCCCATTTCGCCCGATCGCTCAGCAAGCTCGATGGGGGTTTCCTCCTGGGCATCAACAACGAGCCAGTATTCATAGCCGTGATTGGCCATATCATCGGCTATGGCAGCTCGGGTTTGAAACTTATTCACCATGTACTCAGTTTGAGCCTCGCCAATAATGGCGGGCCAGTACTCACGCCAAATCTCACCAGCAACCCGAGCGAGGGTGTCAATCTGCTCCTCGGTGGTAACGGGAATGAATTTTACGGTCATGGGATCCACCTTTCCTTATCCACGGTTCAGGAAGTGCGTCAGGGCCAACCTATGCGGTAATACTGAGGCATTTCCTGAGAGATACCAGTGTAGCTAAATGGCTGAGGCTTCGCTGTTGGGGGTCCGTAACGCCATCGGATGGTAACCGATAGGAGCTGTTTCGGCTGTGTAACAAGGTGAGGTCTGAGGAGTTAACACTCCTTTGTGTCTCCGTTAACTTCCGCCGCTGTGCCCTGAATATTCCGCCCGCTTTGCCATTATCAAAGGCGACACAACCCCCGTTGGGGGCTAGGGAAGGAAGAAAGGGGTGGCGCAATGATTGATAGCGGATCAACGGGTTTTATGCTTATTTGCACGATGCTCGTGTTGCTGATGACGCCAGGACTCGCGTTTTTCTACGGAGGACTGTCGCGGCGCAAAAATGTGGTGAATACCATGATGATGACCTTTGCAGCTTTAGGGATTGCAGGGCTTGTCTGGGTGGTGTGCGGCTGGTCCTTTGCCTATGGCGGCGATGGCTCTCTGCCGTTCTTCGGCGGCTTTGATCAGCTGGGATGCCTCAGCGTCGTGAATGATTTGCTCGCAGAGGCAGAAGGAGTGCCCACCGCCTTTACGGTGCTTGCCGGCCAGGGGGTATTGGCTGATGACCCTGAGCTTGCGGCAGGATATCCGGCAATAATTGATGTGGTGTTCCAGATGGCCTTCGCCATGATTACCACAGCCATTATTACGGGCTCGCTGGCTGGACGCATGAAATTTGGTGCCGTGTGCGCCTTTATGGCTCTCTGGGTCGTGGTGGCCTACGCTCCCTTAGCTCACATGGTTTGGGGTGGGGAAGGGTCGCTCATTGGCTCGACCATTGGCGCCCTCGACTTTGCGGGCGGCGATGTGGTCCATATTAGCTCTGGCCTTACCGGTCTTATCCTTTGCCTCTTTTTAGGGGGCCGTAAAGGCTATGGTCTCATGAGCTATCGCCCTCACAATGTTCCCTTCGTGGTGCTGGGAGCCACGCTTTTGTGGTTTGGTTGGTTTGGCTTTAATGCCGGCTCAGAATTTGCGGCCGATGGGGTCGCGGGGCTTGCGCTGCTGAATACCGTAACAGCCTCGGCGGCAGCCTTGGTATCTTGGATGATTGTGGAACGGCTGCGGGTGGGAAAGCCCACGTTGGTGGGTGCGGCTACCGGCTTGGTGGCAGGACTGGTGGTTATCACTCCTGCAGCGGGCTTTGTAGAGCCTTGGGCCGCGTTGATTATGGGATTGATTGTTTCTCCCATTTGTTATGGCGCCATTGGTTTTCTGAAGAAAAAGATTGGCTATGACGATGCCCTCGACGCCTTTGGCTGTCATGGTATCGGCGGTATCACGGGAGGCATTTTGACGGGTATCTTTTGTGTTCCCGAACTTTCCTGGACCGATTTTGGGGGCCTGCTCTATACCGGAGATTTCACTTTATTGGGAGCCCAAATCCTGGGCATTCTCATCACGATTCTCTTCATTGGCGTCATCGATGTAGTCCTTGCGTTCATCCTAAAGGCGCTCTTTAAGGGCAGCTTGCGCGTGAGTGCTGAGGAAGAAGCGGCAGGATTAGATGTAGCCGCCCATGGAGAGAGTGCTTATCCGGCCTATCTGGGTCTTGATTAAAGGAGTACGCAATGAAAAAGATTACGGCAGTGGTACGCTCGGAAAAGCTGGAGCCGCTGAAGGAAGCGTTATTTGCAGCAGAGGTTTCCGGAATGACCATTTCCCAAGTCAACGGCTGCGGGAGTCAGCACGGATGGACCGAGTACTATCGTGGTACAGAAGTGCTGCTGAATATGGTGCCAAAAGTTAAGTTTGACATTATTGTCGACGATGAGGCGGTAGATAGCTTGGTAGAGGTGATTCTGGCCACCGCACGCACTGGAAGTGTGGGAGATGGCAAGATCTTTATTACGCCGGTAGAAGAGGTAATCCGTATTCGCACGGGCGAACGTGGGGAAGAGGCCTTGTAGCAACTCATCTAGCCTTAGGGGCCTCGGCCCCCGACGAATCCCGCTGATCGCTGGGTCTTGATACCCGACGGAGTCCACTGGCCACGGGGGCGTGGCGCGCTTGATGAATCCCACTGGTTCCTGGGGCGTGACGCCCTCAGCGAATCCTTCTGGCCACGAGGGCATGACGGCCCCCTAAAACGCGGATTTTTCCTGGGAATACACCGTTCGCTGTCACCCCCTCTCCTTTTCCCGAGAGGGGGTTTGATACTATCAAGTCATGGATAGATTTGCGCACATATTGGTTCGCCACTGTAAAGTAGTAGTGGTGGTCTTTGTGGTCCTGGCTTTGGTCGGTGCTGCGCTTATTCCCTTCGTAAAAACCAACTACAACATGGTGGATTATTTGCCCCCTGAAGCCCAATCCACCCAAGCGGTGGCCTTGATGGGTGAGGAGTTTGATCAGGCCATTCCCAATGCCTCGGTGCTGATCCATGATGTGGACCTTGCTCAAGCGCAAACCCTTAAAGAGCGCATGGCCTCCTTTGAGGGTGTTGAGTCGGTAATGTGGCTCGATGATGTGGTTGATGTGGCCACGCCCTTGGCCTTTGCCGATGATGAGCTGGTGTCTACCTATTATCAGGATGGCGCGGCACTCTTCCAACTCACCATTGAAGAGGGGAAAGAGGTGCCCGCCATTGAGGCGCTGCGCACCTTGGCCGATGAGTGGGGCCCGGGCAATGCCGTGGCAGGAGAGGCCATGGACGTGGCTCAAATGCAGCAGGCGACGGTGGAGCAAGTGGCCATGGCCGTAGCCATTATTGTTCCCGTGATTATGTTTCTCTTGATTGTCTCTACGCTGTCTTGGATTGAGCCTTTGCTTTTTGTGGGTGCCATCGGGGTTTCTATTCTTATCAATATGGGGACGAACATTTTCTTGGGCAGTGTTTCGTTTATTACCTACTCGGTGTCGCCCATTTTGCAGCTGGCGGTTTCGCTTGACTACGCCATCTTCTTACTGCACGCCTTTGCGGCGGAGCGCCAGCACACCACGGATTTGCAAGAAGCCATGGTGGCAGCGCTGAAACGCTCGACCGCCACCATTGCGGCATCGGCGGTAACTACGCTATTTGGCTTCGCGGCGCTGGCGTTCATGCAGTTCCAGATTGGCGCTGATTTAGGCTTGAACCTGGTTAAGGGCATCGTGATCAGCTTTATTACGGTGGTGGTCTTTTTACCGGCGCTCACCCTGTGTTTGGTGAAAGCCATTGATCGCACGGCTCACCGTCGCCTCATGCCCACCTTTGCCACCATTGGACGCCCCTTAGCCCGCATTCGGATCCCGGCACTGATCTTGGTGGTGGCGCTGGCGGTACCTGCGTTTATGGCTCAATCCCAGGTGCTTTTCACCTATCAGAACTCCACAGCGGATCCTGAGCTTCGCGCCGGGCGCGATACGCTCATGATCGAAGAAGAGTTTGGTATCCAAAATGCAGTAGTACTTTTGGTAGAGCGGGGCAACGAAGCGGCCGAAGCGGAGCTGGCCCAAGAGATTGCCGCCTTGCCGCGCGTGCGCTCCGTTATGAGTTATGCCACGGCGGTGGGTTCAGCAATTCCTGCGGCCTACTTAGACGAAGCAGTGCAGTCTCAGTTCTATTCTGACGACTGGGCACGCATCATTGCCTATGTAGACGCACCCATTGAAAGTGATGAGGCATTTTCCACGGTCGAGGCCATTGAGGCGGCAGCAGAGCGCTGGTATCCCACCTACTATGCGGCTGGTCAGTCGGCCAATCTCTTAGACATGCGCAATATTGTGGCCGTAGATAACGTGGTAGTAGCCTGGGTGGCAGTCATTGCTATCTTTTTGGTGGTGGCGCTCACGTTTAAATCCTTAGGGCTTCCCGTGGCGCTTCTGTTAGCCATTGAATGCGGCATTTGGATTAACCTGGCCATTCCTTACTTCATGGGTACCGAAGTAAACTTCATTGGCTACTTGGTTATCAATACGGTGCAATTGGGCGCCACAATCGACTACGCCATTTTGCTTACGAGCCACTATTTGCGCTGGCGTCAACAAATGCTGCCGAAGCCTGCTATGGCAAAAGCCTTGGGGGAGACATTCCAGTCCATTTTGGTTTCGGCAGCCATTCTGGCTACGGCGGGATTTGCGCTGGCGCTCTCCTCGTCTATGAGCGCAGTGTCCAGCCTTGGTTTGCTGCTGGGTCGCGGTGCCTTAATCTCTCTGGCTATGGTGACCTGCTTCTTGCCGGCCCTGCTGATTTACGGCGACGGGTTTATCCGACGCACTACCTATCACGGAAATTTTTTGAGGAAAGGGGAGCGCCCATGAGCTTCTCTGAACGATTAAACGGGTCTGCTCAAGCGGTTTGGGTAGTCTCTGTTCTGGGGGTCATACTCTGCGTCCTGCTGGTTCTAAACGGCTGTAGTCAGCCGTCGGATTCGGCGGACGCCCCAGATGCTACGCAGTCAGAATCCGCGGCGATTACGACCCAGCCTGCCCGCTACGAAAAAGCGGAAACGGTCTATGGGCTCCTTTCAGCTACGGGCTCGCCTGAAGAGCTGTTCGTAGTGAATCGTTTTGAGGTGGAAACCCCCGGCGTGATTGAGGATGAAGGAACCTATAAAACGGTGGCCCCGCTTACGCGAGAGGTGGCCCTAGAGCAAAAAGACTCCACCATTACCTTCCAAGCTCAAGAAGAGGTCTTTTTCTATCAAGGAGAAACCACCAGCCTTGATCTTCCCTGGGATTTCGACTTTTCCTATCGCTTTAACGGCACAGAGATTGACCCCTCTGAATTAGCGGGGAAAGATGGGGTGGTGACCATCGAGCTTGCAGTGCGCCCTCAAGAGCAGGCGCCGGCCACATTTCGGGATAGTTTTATGCTCCAGATTACGGTGACCTTGGATGGGAATCGCTGGAGTGATTTGAGTAGTAGTGGCGCTACCTGCGCCTATGCGGGTACAGACATTACTTATACCTTTACGGTGCTTCCGGGCCAAACGGCCGATCTCTGGCTTTCTGGTACCGCTGACGACTGCACGATTTCAGGTATTCAAGTGGCCGGGGTCCCCTACGAGATGGTGATGGAGGCCCCCGATTTCGAAGAGAGCCAAGAAGATCTGGGCTTGTTAAGCGATGCGCTGGTGACGTTGGATTCTGGCACCACTGACCTGGCGGCAGGAGCCCAAGAGCTGGCTCGGGGCGCTCAAGAGCTGGCATCGGGTTCCCGCTCTGCCCAAGAAGGCTTGGTCACGCTCTCCTCTGGCATGCACCAGTTGCGGGAGGCATCGGGAGAAATTGGTCAAGGCCTTGATCAGCTGACATCAGGCCTGAATCAAGCTGACTTCTCAGGATTGTCGTCGCTTACCACCCTCGGCACCGGCCTTGAGCAAAGCGCTGCAGGGTTGCGGAGTCTGGCTGAAGCGGCCCGGCTTGCTGCCTCGGGGAGCCAACAAGCCCTGGCTGCTATGGATAGCGCGATGGCGGCTCTGGGGGAGAACACCCCCGATACCCAAGCTATCGAGGCCTTGTTGGCGCGCCCTGATTTGACCGAGGGAGAGCGGACGACGATCCAGCAGCTTGCCCAGACCGCAGCGGCGGCAGCCCAAGCCAAGGCCACCTGGCAAGCAGTGCGTCCGGGGTTAGCAGGAAGCGAAGAACTTCTCGAGCGCCTGGGTTCCGATGGTGCCACCGCGGGGTCCTTGGAATCTATTGCCCTGGGTCTTGAGCAGGCGGCTCGAGGACTCAAGGAGGGAAATATTCAGGAGGCGTTAGTTTCCCTGCAGCAGCTCCAAGGAGCGCTTACCACGCTGGCCCAATCCTACGACGCCTTCCATGGAGGCTTAGTCTCTGCCGATGAGGGTCTCGCCACCGTAGCTCAGGGCAATGAACAGGCCGTTGCTGGCACGCAGTCCTTGGCCGCAGGTACTGAGTCTCTGGCCCAGGGAGCAAATCAGCTCTCGGGGGGAACAGCGGCACTGGTCGAGGAAACAGCTGACTTGCCCCAACTTATGGCTGATCGTATTGATGAAGCCCTGGCGGATTATGAATTCCCGCCCTTCGATGGCACCTCCTTCGCCTCGTCGGAGGCGGGTACCGTGACCTCCGTACAATTCGTTCTGCGCACGCCTGCCATTGAGCCGCCGGCGGCCCCCACGGCAGAGGACATCGAAGAGCTCGAGCTTACGCCCTGGGATCGCTTCTTAGCGTTATTTGGGTTTTAGGCCGCGGTACCAGACCGCGATACCAGGCGTGGGCTAGGAGCTAGCGAGCGTTTCTCGCTGCTGCACCACACCCTCAAAGAGGGATTCGAACTCGTGAGCAAAGACGCTGCCTTTCAGATAGACAAAGGTGATCGGGTGAGTGAGGGCAGGTCCTGTGAGTGCCAGGTGTTGGAGAGCCCCTTGGTTCACTTCCGTCTTCACGGCACTTTCGTAGACAAAGGAAATGCCCAAGTCTACTTCCACGAAGGTCTTCGTGATATTGAGGCTGCCTACCTCGACGACCGAGTCAAAGGAATCCAAAGATAAGTTCACGGCAGCTAAGGCGTGTTCGAGGACGGCTCGGGTCCCGGAACCGGGCTCGCGCACAATGAGCGGGTACCCCAGAAGGTCCTCAAGCCGAGCAGGGGCGGAGGGAAGCAGCCTTGTCGGACTCGCAATGGCCCAGAGGGCTTCCTCGCAAAAGACGTGGCGTTCATAGGTGCTGCTTTCAAAGAACCCTTCAACAAACGCGCAATCAAGATCGCCCCGTTCGAGCTGACTGAGCAGGGTTTGGGTATCGCCGGAGTGAATGCTCAGGGACAGATCTGGATTGCTTTTGAGATAGGCGGCCAGGGGAGCAGCAACCATATATTGGCCCGCGGTGAGGGTGGCCCCGAGTTTGATATGGATGCGCTGATGAGCGGTGAGGGCGGCAATGCGGTCGTGAAGGAGCTCATCGTCGTGGGCTCGGGCTATGAAGGCGCGATAGAGGAGTTCTCCGGCTTTGGTGAGATGCAATTGACGATTGTGGTAGGTGAACAGCTTGGCGCCGTAGTCTTTTTCCAAATAGGAAATATGTTGCGACACGGCGGGCTGGGTAATATGGAGCTCCTCAGCGGCCCGGGTATAGTTTCGGGTTTTACAGACGGTAAGAAACGTGGTGGCGCGAACGTCTTGCATGGGGAGTCTTTCTCTTGGCTTAAGACATAAAAATAACTTATAGAACTATAACAAAGTATAAGTTCCCATTAGATCACCAATCAGTAATACTAGGTAACAGCTCATTCCCGCCCACCACTGCGTAGCCTCCCGCCGGTGGTGGGTGGTCGAAGGCCTCAGATTAGTAGGACGGGGAAGCTCTTAGGACGAGACCCCGATGGAATAATGGAGAACTGTTATGCGTGAACTTGTGGCTCGTGTGCCGATTCCTTTAGCAGGAGTAGCCTTAGGCCTTGCCGCCTTAGGAAACTTGGTAGCCCCCTGGGCACCAGCTATCTACGGCTTGTGCGGCATCCTCGCGGCTCTCTGCGCGGCACTTTTGCTGGCTAAGGTGATGATGTTTCCGGCTCAAATTCGCGAGGACTTTCAAAATCCCATTTTGGCGAGCGTATCAGCCACCTTCTGCATGGCATTGATGCAACTT
The DNA here is from genome assembly GCA_910587945.1 of uncultured Parvibacter sp. Classification (GTDB taxonomy): domain Bacteria; phylum Actinomycetota; class Coriobacteriia; order Coriobacteriales; family Eggerthellaceae; genus CAJUNI01. Next base: position 4,755 of record CAJUNI010000051.1, on the reverse strand, counting down.
GCAGGCTATACAGCAGTCTTTTCCTTCGCCCTCGGGTTTGTGCTCTGGATTGCCGCGGTAAGCGCTCATTTGGTACTTATGGGATGGTTTGGCTTCCACTTTATCCGCCGCTTCTCGTTGAGCCAGGTATTCCCCACGTGGTTTATTACCTACGTTGGCATTATCGTGGCCGCGGTTACGGCTCCGCTGTTTTCCATGGAAGCGCTCGGTACCATCTTGTTCTGGTTTGGTTTTGCCAGCTATCCCGTGCTTCTGGCTACAATCACGGTGCGCTACATCAAGCATCCGGTTCCGGAAGCTGCGCGACCGCTCTTTTGTATCTATACCGCGCCGGCAAGCCTTTCGTTGGTAGGGTATCTGGCCATCACGCCGGAGCCGAACCTACTCTTTGCTACGGGGCTTTTGGTGGCAGCCCAAGCGTTCTTGATTTTGGTGCTCTTCCGTCTGCCGCAGTTCTTGGCGTTGCCGTTTTATCCTAGCTATGCCGCTATGACGTTCCCCTTTGTGATTACGGCTACGGCACTGACTCAGATGCTTGGGCTCTATGCCCTTGAGGGAGTAGTGGTGCCCGAGGTGCTGAATTTGCTCTGTGCCGCTGAAACTTTCCTCGCTATCGCTATGGTGAGCTACGTGGTAGGCCGCTACGCCTGGTTCCTGACTGAGCCGCTGCGTGCTTCTCAGAAGGTGGCTGTACAGGACGAAACGGCCAACAGCTTAGAAACAGCCTAAGTACTCGATCACTTCATCCCGCAACGCTAAAGCCCCGCTTCCTCAAAGAAGGAGCGGGGCGTTTTTTGTAGCATGGGACTTAGGAATTTAAGAAGGCATCCATACCATTAGCGAAATAGCCTTCGGGCACATTTCGCTGGATATAGTCTCTGAATTCGCGCGCGGCATCGGACATGACGTGCTCAGTACTCCAAGCCAGCGAGACGGGGTACCACATGGGACCAGTGTTTACCTTGAAAAGGATAAGGTCAGGGTCGTTGCGGTAGCGCTCGTAAATGCACTCGGGGAGGCTGGCCCAGCCAAGACCGGCTTTCACTCCTTCGATCATGGCTTCATGGGTGTCAAAACATCCCACCATATTGTGATCTTTGAGTGAGAGACTGTAGCGCTCACGAAAATGGCGATTGCCTACCATGTGGCGCCCGGAGTGCCATTCGTACAAAATCATGGGCCACTCTAAGAGGGTTTTTACCGGTACCGGATGAATAATTTGATTGTAGGGTGGTTCATTAGGCGCAAGAAATACGAGCTTTTTGTATCCTAGCTCTTCAATCACTAAACCCGGTTCTGGCGGTTGATTTTCCAGAAGGGCAAAGTCAAGTTCGCCATCTTTAAGTTTTTCAACTAAGTAGGGTTCATAGCCGGCGTCTAAGTGAATGCGCGATTCGGTTTCCTTGAAATAGGAAGCCACTAACGCGGGAAGCAGGGCTACGCCATCGGCCAGACTCATGCCAATGGATAGATTGGCGGGGAAGTGCTCATCAATGGCGGCAATTTGGGAAGCTAACACCCGCTCCATATTAGAGACATTCTGAGCGAACTTCACCACGGTTTCTCCCGCTTGGGTAAGGGATATGCCACTAGAGGTTCGGTTGATCAAAGGCATGCCAAATTTCTTCTCAATATTGGCAATCTTTTGCGAGAGACCGGGCCGAGAGATGTAAAGTTGATCTGCAGCCTGCGATAGGCTTTTAGCATTGCCGAGCACTAGTAAAAGCTCAATGTCGTCGAACAGCACGCGAGTACCCCCTCTGGCCGCGAGTTCGGAATGGCAAGAACTATTTCGTGGCTAAACCCCCCAGCTCAGACCAACTTTTTCTGCCTATAGCCAATTGGCATAGGGAGAATTACGAAATGTTCCATAACTTATAGATTAAACATGGTTACCCCCTATGTCGTCTAGTACTCCGCGCTAAATCGGTGAAATAGTTTTTGACCGCAGGCGTAAGTAAAAGTTGCATGTCCGAATTCTTGTCACCCTCCTGTAAGTTTCTTCTACAGCGAATCGGTAATGAACACTTTTGATGACTAAATCCCGTTTATATGATTGAGCCCAGAGGTTGAGGGTAGCGTCGTCGAGGGGGCCCACAAGAACCGCCGATCGCACCTCTTGCCTCACCAATCCACAGAGAAGAGAAGAGGAGGAATCGATGGACAAACAGGGAATCATCGATGCCAGTCGCGAGCGGCGTGAAGGGGAGCGGATTTTCTATACCTCATGCCCCGCAAATGGTTGTTGGGACTCTGCCTGCGTTCTGCGCTGTCATGAGAAAGATGGCAAAATCATTGCCATTGAGCCTGACGACTCCGTAAACAAGAACAGCAGCCGTGAAGATTGTGGCTGGGAAAACATCTGGAAGGGTAATGTCCAGATGCGTCCTTGCGCTATGGGTCACGCCTGGAAGCAAGAGCTCTATGGCGAAACTCGTTTGCTGCATCCTATGAAGCGCATTGGTAAGAAGGGTGCTGGCAACGGCTACTTCGTACCGATCTCTTGGGAAGAAGCCCTTGATACCATTGCTTCAAAAATGATTGAGATTAAGGAAAAGTACGGCCCCTATGGCATTTTCCACTCTCAGTATCCGAGCTTCGAGAAGAACGGTTTCCCCTTAGCTCCGTGGTGGGAGGCTGGCTTTGGCGCTTGGGGCGAGCATTCTTGCTCCGGCCATGCAGCAGGCGAGATGTTCCACATTGGCGTGAACATGCCGATGTGTGCTAAGGGCTTGGCAGACAACCTGCCGGGCTTTGAGGCTTCTGACATCTTCAACTCTAAGCTCTTTGTTATGTGGGGTATGGACCCGGTTGTTGCTTGGTTTGGTCCTACTTCTTACTACATGCAGCTCGCTCATGAATATGGCTGCAAGACTATCGTTATCGACCCGCGCTATACGCAATCCGCTGAGCTGTTGGCTGACCAGTGGATTCCGATCCGTCCGGGTACTGACTTGGCCATGATGCTGGCTGTGGCTCAGGTTCTCTACGAAGAAGATCTCTATGATCATGAGTTCGTTGAGAAGTGGGTTGAGCCAGAAGGCTTCGAAGAGTGGCGCGCCTATGTTATGGGCGAAGGCGAAGACGGTCTGAAGAAGACTCCGGAATGGGCGGCTCCAATCTGCGCGGTTCCGGCAGAAACCATCCGCGAATTTGCTCGCCTCTATGGCACCACCAAGCCGGTTCACCTGCAGTACTTCTATTCTTGCGCCAAGCGTCACTTGGGTGACTACTCTGCAGGCGCTGCTATGTTGCTCCAAGCCATGACGGGCAACATTGCCTGTGCTGGCGGTTGCGAGACGGGTGCTTGTCTTCCGACCCCGGGCCGTATCCCCACTCCTCATGCTGATTTCAAGCGTGATATGGGTGGCTACACCGTGCCGGTACTCTTCAACAACAACTGCCTCACGGAGATTTTGGCTACCCAGAAGGATTACTGGGAGGGTCGCATCAGCGAGCATGACTTCCGTATGCACATTGGCTCGCCGAGCGATGACGCACCGCTGCCGAACATCCAGATGATCATCTTCGAGAACAACTATGCCAACAATCACTCCAATGTGAACAAGCGTTTTGCTGGCATGGCTGACACCGAGTTCAACTGGGGCTTCCAGTGGCACATGAATCAGCCCACCGCTGAGCTCTGCGACATCATTTTGCCGGCTCCCGTATGGCAATTCGAGGGCATGGATGAGTACATGTATGGCCATCAGCGCTTCGTAAGCGGCCCGAATGGCATGCGTAACTACTTCACCTTCTGTGCTCGCGGCGCTGAAATGCCGGGCGAAGTTCGCTCGAAGGAATGGGTCTGGACTCAAATTGCTAACCGTTTGGGTGTAGGCGAAAAGTACAACCCGCGTATGTACAACGTGGCCTGGGAAGACTGGGTAGACACTCAAGAGGCTATCTATAAAGAAGCTGTTGAGGAGTGGGCTTCCAACGACACGCTTATGGCGTGGTTGGGTTATGACCACAACATCACCTGGGAAGAGCTCAATGAGAATCCGGTTGTGCGTACCGAGATTGACGTGCCCTTCTATCCCTTCAAGAACGTTATGGAGCGCGGCGCCAGCCCGTTTATGACCCCCTCGGGCAAGATTGAGTTCTCTTCTAGCTATGTGAAGACTCATGACCTGTCTAAGACCCGTTGGCGCGGCGAGTACGAGCCCATGCCGGTTTGGAAGCCCAGCTACTGTGATGCTGACATTTCCGTGGCCTCTAACGATGGCTTCTACAACCCGAAGGTGAAGAAGTACCCGCTGTCTATGGTGTCTCCGGTATCCATCTATCGTCAGCATTCATCCAACGACAACAACCCGATGCTCCGCGAGGATTGCTATCGTCACGCCGTTTGGATCTCTGGTGTAGACGCCCAGGCCCGTGGCATCAAAGACGGTGACCTCTGCCGCGTCTACAGCGATCGTGGCGAAACGCTGCTCTCTGCCTACGTTACCAACCGTATGACGCCGGGTACGGCAGCCGTTCACCATGGCGCTTGGTTCCAGACTGACGGTCGTCCGGCTGAGATGAACAAGTTCGGTCAGGACCTCCGTGGTACTCCCAACATCCTTCTCGATGACAACCACCTGCCTCACTTGCTAGGCGCACTGATCATCGCTGGCCTGGTTGAGGTTGAGAAAGTGGCCGATGGCGATGCTGAGGGCTTTGGTACCGAAGCTGAGCGCGGTGGTATGCGTGGCGCCTCGGTGGCCATCAACCTCCGTGAGCAATTGGCTCAAAAAGACGGGGCTCATG
>CAJUNI010000050.1 GCA_910587945.1 uncultured Parvibacter sp. | reverse complement strand
GCCTTCACCACCGATGGCACCGGCTATCACGTCATTGATACCTCGGGCAACCGGGTGAAGGTGCTCTATGGCTATCGGGTGGAAGTAGTGAGCTACCCGAACGCTGACAACTATGTGGAAACGCTCCAGCACGTCTTTGCGGACGAAGAGGGTAGCGACCCGATCAACTCTGACTTTGACGAGAAGACCGGTGCATTGCGGCCGAACAAGAAGGATGTCACCTTGGATTCCGCGGTGGATTCTGTGGGCGATCTCATCATCCTCTCTCGCTTGGCTGACCGCACCGAGGGCACCTCTACTCCTGGTCCTTCCGCCGTGTACTCCGAGATCAACGGCTCGCTGCCGCAAATCTATGGCCGCAGCTATAGCTTCGGTCAGGCAGTGACGAGCTTGGCAGACCAGAACTTGGCTAACGTGGCCATGGCCGCTGCTGAGTTGGACGACGAGGTAGCGGGTACGCCGACGGATCCGACGGATCCGACCGATCCGGATACGCCAAACGTACCGACGACGAACCCCAATGAGGTGCTCGATGACGGTGTGACCGTGACGGTAGAGGCCTTAGAGCAGGCAACCCTTGAGCAGTTGGAGAACCTGACCAACGTTCAGCGTGAGCAAATCTTTGGCCGCCAGATTGGTACTGCCACCACCGGTGAGCCGCTCTATGACGGCAGCGGTGATCCGGAACTGCGTCAAGCCTACAATGCTCGCCTCGAAGCGCTCTATGCTCAGCGGACCTTCAATAATTGGTCTGACTTGGGTTGGCACGACAGCTTGCATCATGGCTATGGCTTGGTACCCATCGCTCGGGCTCATATTGCTGGCATCATCTGGGAGGATACGAACTACAACGGCATCCAGGACGAGGATGAAACCTGGAAGGTGACCAGTGCTGATAAGGCCGTTCCGCTGACCTTGACGCGTTACTGGTATGGCATCGACGAATTCGGCGTTGATGGTTGGCATGAGGATGAAGCGTTCAATAGCAATGAGACGCGCACCCATACCACCTGCGACGAGGATGGCTCTTGGATCTTTGACAACTTAGAAGTGGCTGGCGCTCATCTGGTGGCCGCAACTGACGAGGATGGCAAGCTCATCTACAAGACCGACGATGCGGGCAACCGTATTCCGCTGGTGGATGAAGAGGGCAACGCCGTCACCGATGAGAAGGGCAACGCGCTCTTCGAGTTGGAGATGACCACGGCGCTCGTGATCTATGGCTTTGAGGTAACGGTGGACGATCTGCCCACCAAGTACGGCGTCACAAAGTACAACGTGGGTGCTGATCCTGAGGTAGATTCTGACCTCGACGAAATGACGAAGCTCTTAGATCCGGCCAATCCGTCTGAAGGCTACATCGTCCTCTGTGCTCCGGCCAGCGACTTTGAGTGGGCTGAGGAAGGCGAGTCTTCCTTCGTCCGCGGCCCGATTAACGGTGGCAGCGCTCAAGCTACCCGGGCGGCTCAAGAGGATCGCTACTGGGCCATCAATGCTCCGGTGGATTCGGACTACAACGATACGGGTCTGGTGCCCTACGCTACGGCCTCCATCGGTGGTACGGTCTTCGTGGATCCCGAGGGCGATGGCTTGAAGGGTACGACCTATCAACCCTATGAGGGCGCGCTGCGGGTCTATCTGGATCGCAAGGTCTTAGATGACAAGGATCTGGACGTGGTTGGCTTTAATGCGGCCGCCTACGAATCCGAAGCCCAGAAGGCCATTACCGACAAGGGTATTGAGGGCGGCAGCGGCTGGACGACCGTAGCCTGGCAAGACATCAATGGCTGGGGTACGGACGAAGAGGATCTGGGCAAGTACCTCTTCGAAGGCCTGCCTATGGTGGATGATGAGGGTCGTCCTTACATCTACCGTGTCTGGGCTGAACTGCCCGAGGGCTACGCCTTTGTCACCCTGAACGCTGGTGCCAATGATGCCGATGACTCCGATTGGTGGAAGTCGGTAGACAACGAGCGTGTGGGCATGACGCCGGGCATGGCAGTGTTGGGTATGTTCACTGCGGTGCGCACCGAGCCCAATGCCTACGGTCAGCGTTACAACCTGCTGGTTTCCTATGACTGGACCGATGAGGTTGGACGCCCGGTCGACTTGGGTATGCGTCGCAACAACCCCTTGGTGCCCACCAAGGTGCTCACGCCTGACGGCAAGCGTTTGCCGAAGACGGGCGATGAGAACAACCTCCTTGGCTACCTGGCCTTAGCAGCTCTGGCCGGTCTAGTACTGCTCCTGGCGGCGAAGCGTCGCCGGGATGAGGAAGAGGAAGAAGAGCTGGCCTATGCCGAGGCGGCAGAGGCTGTAGAGGCCGACAGGTCTATGAAATAACGGATGAGGGGTGGTGCCCGCCGATTGCTGGCTCCACCCCCGCCGCTTCTCTTCTTCTTAGAATGACAATCTATGACCTCACCGCTTCGGTGAGGTCTTTTCTTTTTCGTAATGAGAAGGGGGATTAGAGCGAGATCTGATATTATCCACTGGCGATATAATTCGCCCAAAACTATAGACTTGAACGTGGCTTGTCATTAAAATGTTACCTGTAAGCTATTGAAATTTTCATAGAGAGCATGCGAGAAGCGGTCGGTTGGTTTAAGGGCGACCGCTTTCCCATCGACTGCCTGTTCTTCGCTTCAATTTCCATCCTGTCCATGCTCTCGTATTACGAGTTTTACTGGTATGGATTTGGGTCTGCGCAAAGACCTTTAAAGGAGAAGGCAAGAGCATGGATCGGCTTATTGAAGTAGCGGGTCAACTATTCGATCGTAGTCCGGTCGCCTTTTCGCTCGTCCAAGTGCATTTGGATGAAAATGGCGAGCCCTATGATGCCTCTTATCTCTATATTAATCAGGCCATGGCCGACTACACTCAGAATATTGCTGAGAACATGCGGGGTCTTCGCATGTACGCCACCTGGGGTAATACCGATTATCGGTGGCTGAATCGCTTCTATGCTGCCGCCTATGAAGGTAAGGCTTCAGAGTTCGAGGGCGTTTCGGTCATGGTGAACGAAGTGCTCAACGCTACCGTATTTCCGGTGGCCGAAGGCATTTGCGGATTCGTCTTTAACAATGTGTCAGCCTTGGTAAGCCAAGTCCGGGCCTCCCTGGAGAATGCCGAAGCGGCCATGTTCTTTTATGACATGTCAGCCAATGCTGTTCGCATGCCCCAAGAAGTGTTGGATACCTACGGATTCAAATCTATCTATCCAGGCATGGTGGAGTTCTGCGAAGACAACTTCGATGAGGCAACCTGCCAAGAAATGGAGCGGCAACTTACTAGATTCCATGAAGGCAAAGCGAGTATCTTGATGGATGCCCAGCTTAAAGACGGACGTTGGTTGCGTATTTCCCTTACCCATGGAGGCCGCACCAATGACTTCGCCTTTGGCTTTTTGGAGGACATCACCAAGGCCAAGGAGCTTGAGCTTGACGCCCAAATGCATCTGAACGTCATTAACTCCCTCAGCCGGGAAAACTACGCGCTCTATCTGGCTAATCTGGGGGAAGATACGGTGCGCCCCTACTATTTCCGCGACAACCTTGACGCTGATACGCTGGCACTCTTCCCTGACGGGGTATCCTGTAGCGCCATGCTTGAAATCTGCGCCACCAAAATGGCCGGGGAGGAAAGTGAAGAAGAGCTGCGTCAGCTTATGAATCGCGATCATCTGCGAGAAGCACTGGCTACACCGGACGATGAGGTAGCTATCACGGTGCGTCGCAGAAATCGGGACGAATACATCCACATGCGCGTGCTGCCATTGGAAAAAGAGGACGAAGTGGTGATTGCGTTTAGGGACGTGAGCGATGAGATGCTCGATGAACGTCGCCGCCAGTTAGCTCTCGAGGATGCCCTTACTTTGGCGCGTCAGGCCAGCAATGCGAAGAGCTCCTTCCTCACCAACATGAGCCACGACATTCGCACGCCCATGAATTCCATTGTGGGCTTCGCCAATATTGCCACTGAGCATCTGGATGACCGCCATCGGGTGGACGATTGCTTGCGCAAAATTCAGTATTCCAGTCGTCACTTGCTGTCACTTATTAACGACGTGCTGGATATGAGCCGCATTGAAAGTGGGAAGGTGCAGCTTAACGAAGCGCCTTACAACCTGGATTTCTTGCAGGAAACCCTGAAGGATCTATTTGAGGGTCAGGCCCGTGATCGCGATATTCAGCTGGCTATTGATTTTTCTGCCATCACTGACAAAGCGGTCATCGCCGACAGCCTGCGTCTGAGCCAGATCTTTGTAAACCTCATTGGCAATGCGCTCAAGTTTACTGAGCCCGGAGGTCACGTAGAGGTGCGAGGAGAACAGCGCCCCGAAGCTCCTAACGGCTATGGTTCCTACGTGTTTACCGTCACTGATGACGGCTGTGGTATGAGCCCTGAGTTTGTAGCTCGGGTCTTTGAGCCTTTTGAGCGTGAGGACTCCAAAAAAGTCCGTTCCATTGAAGGTACGGGTTTGGGCATGCCCATTGTGAAGAACCTCATCGACATGATGGGCGGGGTTATCTCGGTAACCAGTGTGGAAAAGGAAGGCACTACCTTTACGTTTGCCGTCGATCTGCGGCTCCAAGAGTCCAAGACAGCTGCCCAGGAAGCCGGCGTGCGCCAACCGCTCGATCCGCGCTCGGAAGCCGGCCGGGGAAGTGCCTGGGGCTCCTCTCAAGGGGCTGCCGCGTCAGAGGATCAAGACCTACCACGGGTCGATAGCTTGCAGACTCTGGAGGCACCCGATGCGTTCACGGGGCTGTCGGTGTTGGTGGCAGACGATGACGCGCTCTCGCGGGAAATTATGCAGTTGGTGCTGGAAGAAAAGGGCATGACGGTTACGGCCGTAGAAGACGGAAAGAAAGCAGTGGAGTGCTTCTCGGAATCGGAGACCTACTTCTTCGACGCGATTCTCATGGACATGCATATGCCAGAAATGAGCGGAGTCGAGGCAACACGGGTTATTCGCGGGCTTGATCGTCCTGATGCCAAAGATATTCCCATTGTGGCCACCACGGCAGACGCTTTTGAAGAAGACCGCATGAAAGCTATCCAGTCGGGAATGAACGCTCACGTATCCAAGCCCATCGATACAAAAGCGCTGCTCCGACTCCTTATTGATTTGCGCCGTCGCTAAAGGGTCTCAGAGCAGGGCGTCGCTTCATCCGGCCGCTTCATCCTTTATCATAGAGCCAGCCAAGTTCGTTCTTTATCGATCGCTGTGGTTTCGGCAGCAGAAGGCAGGCATCTATGGTCTCACGTGTGTTCGTAGAGAAAAAACCCGGATTTGATGGCGCGGCGCTGGCTTTGGCTTCGGAGTTGCGCACGCTTATGGGGTTAGAGAATCTCCAAGCGCTTCGTATGGTCAATCGCTACGACGTGGAAGGCATCTCGGAGGAACTCTTTAACGCCTGTGTTCCTACGGTTTTTTCAGAGCCGCAAAGTGATATCGCCAGTGTTGCCCAGCCCGAAGCTAACGGTGCTACGGTCTTTGCCGTAGAGGCGTTGCCGGGTCAGTTTGACCAGCGGGCCGACTCGGCTGCCGAATGCGTGCAGCTTATCAGCCAAGGGGAGCGCCCTCTGGTGCGCTGTGCCACGCTCTATTATCTGGAGGGCGATCTGAGCGTGGAAGAAATTGAGGCCGTGAAGCACTACCTCATCAACCCCGTTGAAACTCGGGAAGCGCGCCTGGAACAGCCCGAAACCCTCAAGATGACCTATCCTGAGCCTGCTGATGTGGAGGTAGTGGAAGGCTTTCGGACGCTGCCCGATGAGGAGCTCGGGACCTTTATTTCTGAGCGTGGTTTGGCCATGGATGAGGCCGACCTCAAGGTCTGTCGCGATTGGTTTGTGACTGAAGAGCGCGATCCTACCATTACCGAAATCAAGGTGATTGATACCTATTGGTCCGATCACTGCCGCCACACCACCTTTGGTACCCAGCTTGAGGATGTGGCCATTGAGGATCCGGAAGTTGCTCAAACCTGGGAGCTTTATCAGGGGCTGCGGGAAGAGCTGGCTCGTCAGGGCAAGCCCGTATGCCTGATGGATATGGGCACCATTGGCGCGAAGGCGCTCAAAGCACGCGGCTTGCTTACCGACTTGGACGAGTCGGACGAAATCAATGCCTGCACCGTGAAGTGCAAGGTCGATGTGGATGGGGAAGAGGAAGAGTGGCTCTATCTCTTTAAGAACGAGACTCACAACCATCCTACCGAGATTGAACCCTTTGGTGGCGCGGCCACCTGTGTGGGTGGCGCGATTCGCGACCCCTTGTCAGGACGCAGCTATGTCTATCAGGCTATGCGCATCACCGGCGCCGCCGATCCGCTGACCCCCATCGCTGATACCCTGCCGGGCAAGCTGCCCCAGCGCAAGCTCGTTACGACGGCCGCGGCGGGCTATTCTTCCTACGGCAATCAAATTGGCTTGGCCACCGGTCAAGTTCATGAGCTTTATCACCCGGGCTATGCCGCCAAGCACATGGAAATTGGCGCAGTCGTGGGAGCAACGCCCGCAGATCATGTCCGGCGCGAAACACCAGCTCCGGGGGACGTGGTGGTGCTGCTGGGCGGCGGCACGGGTCGCGACGGTATTGGCGGTGCTACGGGTTCTTCGAAGTCGCACACGGCCGAATCCATTGAAACCTGCGGTGCGGAAGTGCAAAAGGGCAATGCACCCATGGAGCGCAAAATCCAGCGTTTGTTCCGCCGCGGTGATGCGGCATCTATGATCAAGCGCTGCAACGACTTTGGGGCTGGCGGCGTGTCGGTGGCCGTGGGCGAGCTTGCCGATGGGGTCTATATCACCTTGGATGCTGTGCCGAAGAAATACGATGGTCTTGACGGCACCGAACTGGCTATTTCAGAGAGCCAAGAGCGTATGGCGGCGGTATTGGCGGCTGAAGACGTGGACGCGTTTATTGCGCTCGCTCAGGAAGAGAACCTTCAGGCCGTGCCCATTGCTACCATCACAGAGGATCCGCGCATGGTTATGACTTGGCGCGGCAAGACTATTGTGGATCTGAGCCGCGCCTTCTTGGCCTCCAACGGTGCGCCGAAGTATCAGGATGTGGTGGTGGAGCCTGGTGGCGCCATTGAAGCCCTGCCTGGCTTTGAGTTGCCGGAATCCGGTAGCTTTGCTGAGCGTTTGGCGTCGGTGGTGACCGATCTCAACGTGGCCTCGAACAAGGGCCTGTCCGAGCGCTTCGACTCGACCATTGGGGCGGCCACGGTCTTGATGCCCTTTGGCGGCACGCGCCAGTTGACGCCTTCCATGGCTATGGTGGCGAAGTTCCCGGTAGAGGGAGAAACCACCACCTGCTCCGGCTTAGCCTGGGGCTACAACCCCTATCTCACCGAAGCACACCCCTATGTGGGTGCCTACCTAGCGGTGGTGGAATCCTTGGCAAAGCTCATTGCGGCGGGCTTTGAGCGTCGTCGCAGCTACTTCACCTTCCAAGAGTATTTTGGTGCACTGCGCGGAGATGCCCTGCGTTGGGGCAAGCCGGTGGCGGCTGTGCTTGGTGCCCTGGCAGCCCAGATGGATCTGGGTGTAGGGGCTATCGGCGGCAAAGACTCCATGTCGGGCTCCTTTGAGGATTTGGACGTGCCTCCTACCTTGGTAAGCTTTGCGACTGCTGTTGGATCGGTGGACCGCGTGACCAGCCCTGAGTTCAAAGAGCCGGGTCACGAGGTGATTTTGCTGCAGCCGGTACGCCGAGCAGAAGAGGAAGGCGCGGCGGGCGAGACGGCCCGTAATGCGGCCACTCTGCTTCCCAATAAAGAGGGCTTGTTGAAAGCGCTGGATGCCGTGGAAGCGCTCATCGGTTCGGGAGACGCCCTGGCTGTGGCAACTCCGGGCTTTGGTGGCTTGGCGGAGTGTCTGTTCAAGATGACGCTCGGTAATGGCGTTGGCTTCACGTTCGCAGAGGAGTTTGCACGCCAGAAGGGCCAAGAGGCACTCTTTACCTTGGACTATGGTTCCTTTGTAGTGGAGCTCGCTCCGGGAGCATCCGTGCCGGAAGGTTGCGAGGAACTCAGCATTGAGCTCTTGGGTACCACGAGCGGCGACTACACTCTGACCCTCTTGGATGAAACCGTGGATTTGGCGGAGCTCCAAGAGGCCTGGGAGTCAAAGCTTGAGTCGGTGTATCCCTATCGCAGCGATGCGGAGGCTAAGGCCGCAGCGGAAGAAGTGCCGCAGATTAGCTGGACCCAGGGCTGCGCCGCTCCTTCGGCGGGCGCATTCAAGAAGGCCCGTCCCCGGGTGATCATCCCGGTCTTCCCTGGTAACAATTGCGAATTTGATTCGGCTCGCGCCTTTGAGCGGGCCGGTGCCGAAGTGCAAACCTTGATCGTGAATAACTTAACGCCCCAGGCCGTGGCTGAGTCGGCCGATGCGCTGGCCCAGGCTATTCACCAAAGCCAGATCGTGATGATTCCCGGTGGCTTCTCGGGCGGCGATGAGCCGGATGGGTCGGCCAAGTTCATTACGGCCTTCTTCCGCTCTCCTCAGGTCACCGAAGCGGTGCGGGATCTGCTTCAGCAGCGAGACGGCTTGATGCTGGGTATCTGTAACGGCTTCCAGGCGCTGGTAAAGCTGGGGTTGGTGCCCTTTGGCGACATTCGTCCTATGGATGAGGATTGCCCTACGCTTACGTTTAACACCATCGGGCGCCATCAAAGCTGCTTGGTGCACACACGGGTTGATTCCAATCTTTCTCCGTGGTTTAGCCGCTGCGAGGTGGGGGATATTCATCGGGTTGCTATCAGCCATGGCGAAGGACGGTTTGTGGCCCCGCCGGCACTGCTTGAGCAGATGATTGAAGCCGGTCAGATTGCTACCCAATATGTGGATGCTCAAGGCATTCCGTCAATGGATTTAGCTGTTAACCCCAATGGCTCGCTGCTGGCCATCGAAGGCATCACGAGTCCCGATGGACGCATCTTGGGCAAGATGGGTCATTCCGAGCGTGCAGGGGCGGGCCTCTACCGCAACATTCCCGATGCCGGTTATCAGCCTATTTTCGAGGGAGGCGTTGCCTACTTCACCGACTAGCGGGGGTTGCTTGCTAGGAGCTGACGGTCTTCACGAGGTTCACTAGACGAATCAGGGGCTCGGCTTGGACAGGGTGGTCGGTACCACTCAAGTCCGGTCGAGCCCCTTGTTGGTTGAGGGTATTCGGGGTGAGGCGTGGCCTCCGAGGTTTCTTCGTCTTGCATCTACTCTGCAGTAGCTGTGGGAGGATAGGCTGATGGGTGCAGCGGCGCGCGTTGCCTGATGCAGCAGCGCGCGTTGCTCGATGCTGCAGGACGGGCTATTAGGCGCTATGGTCGACCCGAAGAGCTCCTTGGATTACGCCTTTCAAGTAGCCATAGCCCGCATCATCCATGTCAGCTAAGGGGACAAAGCGCAGGGCACTGCCATTGATGCAGAAGCGCAAACCTCCTTCGCTTGCCGGGCCATCATCAAAGACGTGGCCGAGGTGGCTGTCGGAGCGTTGAGAGCGTACCTCGTTGCGGGGAATCCAGGGTTGAGAGTCGTCCTCGTGATAGGTGACCACGGATTCAGCAATGGGACGACTGAACGCCGGCCAGCCACAACCAGCATCAAACTTATCCTCAGAGCTAAAGAGCGGTTCGCCAGAAACCACATCGACGTAGATACCGGGATCGAACAGGCTGTCATAGCTGTGCGAGAACGGCAGCTCGGTAGCGGCATCTTGAGTGACGGCAAACTCCAGGGGCGTGAGCGATTCGCGCAGTTGCGCCAATGAGGGTTTGGCGTAGTAGTGAGACTCAATAACGCTATCGATCCCCAAAGCATCAGCATTGGAAAACGCATCGGGAGCCAGTTCTCGTTCGGCCTGGATGTAGTTTTGGCGGGGGCTTTCGGCAAAGGCTACGGGTGCTTTGATAACCACGTCATAGCGACGCTGCTCGGGCTTTGCCGTAGCGCCTGCTTGGGCGGGGGGAGTGCGGAAGGCATCGTTGGAGCGGGAAAAGACCGGCGCTGACTCCAAAGAGAAATCATTTTCTTGGGTCTGAGCGGCGGAGGTGCGTTCCTGGGTGCTGTTGGTGCGATGGCTCAAAGGAGAATGGGCTCCAGGAGAGATGGAATGCTCCTCGGGGCGGGGCAGAGGAGAGTAGAGATGAGCTCCCTCCTGGGAATCCTGGGAGGCTGGGCTGCTGGGAGCGCTGTTGGTGGTTTTGAGCCACGAATGATTGGGCGAATAGGAAGAACCTTTGCGCCCCTGTAAGACATCCGCATGTTCGGCAATGAAGAGTTCGGCGTCACCTAAATTGACGTGACAATAGCCATTGGGGTGTTTTTCGAGGTAGTCCTGATGCTCGGGTTCTGCAGGATAGAAACTGCGAATGGGCTCTGCTTCGACCACGCTCGCGCCATCGAGCTGCTGGTTGAGGGCGTAGATGGCGTTGGCTACGGCAGGAGCATCAATGGGCTGGGCCCAGTAAATACCCGTGCGATATTGGGTTCCTACATCGTAGCCTTGGCGGTTAATGCTCGTGGGATCGATGGTGCGCAGATAGGCCTCAATTAAAAGCGGAGTGGGGAGAATGTCGGCGTCAAATTCCACGCGGACGCATTCAGCGCAATCGGTTTCGCCGGTGCATACCTGTTCGTAGGTAGGGTTTTCCACCGTGCCATTGGCGTAGCCTACTTGGGTATCAAGCACACCAGGTAGGCGCTGAAGGTAGGCTTCGGTTCCCCAAAAGCATCCTCCGGCGAAGTACATCTCGTGTACATCCATAGCGGGTCCTTTGAATGTGGTGTCGCAGATAACAGGCGACAAGGGACGAATGAGTTATAGAAGAAAGGGAATATAACCAAGTTTTCACTGGTCAGACGCATCCTTTTCCTATGGGGTTTCATCCATCCTAGGATTTCTCCTCGCTGCTGATGCATGAACCTAGGCATTCGTCACGGGACTATGAACCCATTGAAACCGTTTCATTCCTAAACCGTTACCAATCAAGGGAAGGGATGGTCTCAGCACTCTCCTCGTGGTGATTGAGTAGCGTCCCCCAGCCGGGTCGTGGCCCATGAAAAACGCCCTTCGTCAGGGAGGGGCGAAAGGCGTTTTTGGTATCAGTAAGAAAGGCGTTTGAGGGGATATGCCTGGGCTGCGGGAGCCTGCCCTAATAGTGCGAGCGCCCGGGGCAAGCTTAGCCAGGCACTCGGGTAGCTGGCTCGAGGCAGCCGGCTACCAACTCAGCAGCTCGTAGCCGTCTTCGGTGATCACCAGCTGCACTTCCCACTGGGCGGTAGGCAGGCCGTCAGCGGTACGCACGGTCCAGCCGTTCGGATCGCTCATATCAATGGCCGCTTCGCCTCGGTTGATCATAGGCTCGATGGTGAACATGAGACCGGGGGCCAAAATGGGGCCGGTACCGGGCTTAGTGACAAAGCTCACGAAGGGATCTTCGTGAAACTCCAAACCCACGCCATGACCACCAAATTCCCGCACGACGGTGTAGCCATGGGCGGTGGCATAGGCATTGACGGCCGCGCCAATGTCGCCTAAATGGCCCCAGGGTTTCACGGCCTTGAGCCCTTCTTCGACGGCCTCTTTGGTCACCCGTACCAGATCGGCATCTTCGGGGGAGACCTCGCCAATGCAGAACATGCGGGAAGAATCCGAGAAATAGCCGTCTTTGATGGTGGAGCAGTCAACGTTGATAATGTCGCCCTCTTTAAGGGTGTAGTTTTCGCTGGGAATGCCGTGACACACCACTTCATTGACCGAAGTGCACACACTATCGGGGAATCCCTCGTAATTGAGCGGAGCCGGAATAGCGTCATGAGCTACGGTGTAGTCATAGACCCACTGATTGATTTCTTCGGTGGTAGTGCCAACGCCAATGCGCTCCGCCACATAATCCAGTGCGCCAATATTGACTTCGGCGCTGCGCTTAACCCCTTCAATATCCTCGGCGGTCTTGAGTAAATCATGGGTCGGTACTTCTTCGCCGGCGTTATAGAGAGCTGACAGACGCTCATCGAAATCCAAGTGGCACTTCTTGTACTTTTTGCCGCTTCCGCACCAGCATTCGTCATTGCGTCCCAGATCAGGGCTGCCATCGTACATAGGTTCCTCGATTCTTACACTAGGTTGGCGGGATAAGGAGGCGAAGGACCGCGCTATTGAGCCGAGGGAGGGTTCCTTCACAGTGCGCTTCCGGTTTCTTCATTCTCATCCCGGTTTTTGATCGGGCTTATAGTAACGCAACCACCGAGATTCGCCGATTGTTGGTATCGGGTAGTGTTCAAGCTGTTCGTTAAGGGCAACGGTTATGAGGTAAACCCCTATAATCACGGGCTATGACGAAGAAATTTGATCCGGGGGTCTACCGCGATATTTTGCGCGTGAGAGAAGCCTATGGTTTTGACCTAGGCGGATTCCTTATACGCTTTTATCAGTACATGATGAATATCGGTACCATCACCATGCTCACCCTGTCGGGCTATTCGTTCTTCTTGGCGGGCTTGGTGTCTTCGGCTATCGCGCTTTCCACCTTTGTGGTGGCGCCGCGGGTCTCAAAGCTCGTGGATGAACAGGGGCAGCATCGAGTGGTGCCCGTAGCCGGCGCTATCACCATGGCAGGATTTTGCCTGCTCATGGCCACGGTGATCCTTCAGGGGCCGGATTGGCTGTTGTTTATTGGGGCCTTCTTCATGGGCTTTTTGCCTAACCCTCAAGCCATGACCCGCGCTCGCTGGACCTATCTCATTCGCTCAGGGCGTCTGGGTTCTCGAGCCCCAAGCTTGCGCACCATGTTTTCCTACGAAGGCGTGCTTGATGATATTGGGTTCATGTTTAGTCCGGCTATCTCCATTGCCCTGGCATCGTCGCTCTTTCCGACAGCAGGATTGCTGGCTGGAGGTGTGAGCTTTGTGATCGGGGTGATTATTCTTTCGGTGTCGCGCTCTACCGAGCCACCTCCTTCGCGGTCTCGAGAAAAGGTCCAAGCTCAGCGTACGAAAAGCGTATTCCGCACTTCATCTATGGTACGTCTGCTGTTTTGTCTCATGTTGCTCTTAGGGGCCTTCTTTGGGATTTTCGACGCCACCACCGTGGCCTTAGCGGAAGAGCTGGGCGACCCCAATATTGCCAGCGTCGTACTGATGATTTCCTCTTTCGTATCGATGATCATGGGGTTTGTGTTTGGCATGCTACGCCTGCGCGTTCCTCAATACGTTCAGCTGACGGTGGCTGGCGTATTAGTAGGGTGCGCCTATGGCTGCATGGCCTTTATTGATTCGGCGCCCACGCTCTATGTGGTATCCATTACGGCAGCTCTGTTCTATGCGCCGTTCCTGATTATCTGCAATGCCTCGGCTGAGCGCGTGGTGCCCGACACGCGACTGACCGAAGCGCTGACCTGGTTATCGGCAGGCTCTACCTGTGGCTTGGCCATTGGACCGACCGCGGGTGGCCTCATTATTGATACCTGGGGTGCTGCCGCTTCCTTCGATATGGGAGCCGCCGTGGCTTTGATTATTCCGCTGCTGATCCTGGTGTTCTATCGCGCCATGAAAAAAGGCATCCCCGAGCAAGGCTATGAGGAAGTAGCCTTCGTCGAAGGAACGAAGAAGTAGAACGCTGGGACCGTAAGCTCCGAGCGACGTGCTGGAGCTCGAGGGGGTGCAGCTTAAGCGCGGACGCTGAGGAATCCTGCTCTATGGATTACGGTCGCAATGGCGGTTGCTGGGGGCGAGGATGCTAAAAAGACGTGTTTCGTCGGCTACTGTCGCTCATCCGATTCCGTGTGACAACGCTCTGCCGCACTCCTAGAGAATGTGCTCCTTAGCCAGGGTCGCGATGGCGGAAATCTCAACCCGGGCCCCTTTAGGAAGGGCTGCTACCTGCACGCATTCGCGTGCCGGATGGGTTTGGAACCATTCGCCATAGGTTTGATTGAACGCCTCAAAGTCGTTTAAGTCGGCAAGATAGCAGGTAGTCTTAACTACTTGAGCCAAACCCGATTCTGCTGCTTCCAAAATGGCGGCGAGGTTTTGGAGGGCCTGGGCGGTTTCGGCCACAATGCCCCCTTCTACCAGGCTGTTGGTAGCCGGATCGATGCCTAGTTGTCCGGAGACGTAGACGGTTTCTTGTAAGCGAATGGCTTGAGAGTAGGGACCCAAAGCAGCGGGAGCCTGGGTAGTTGCAATTTGCGCCATGAGACATCCTTTCGTCAGTCAAAAATGTGCCTAGCCCTAGCCTGCGTCATTGGGAGGGGTTTTGGGTGCGGAACTCTGATCTGGTGCAATTTCGTCATGGTTTCCCTTGGCGGCTACTCGGGATTCCTCCAGCATTTCTCCCACTACGAGACCAACCGCCTGAGCAGTAAGAGCGGCCTCCGATAAGCCATGGCTGATGGCGCGACCGGTTTCTCGCAGTCCTTTGCGGGCACTGGCAACACCTTTGACGGCTTGGGCTGCACTAGCGCTTGCCGTGATGCCGGCAAAGTGGGCACCAACGCCAAGCAGGGTGCCGAGGTCGCGGTTGTCAGCATTGCGCGCTGCAGAGCCCAGGATGGCTAAGCTGCGGGGCAGGCTTTCAAACAGATCTAGTGAGCTTTCGGCATCGGAGGCATCTAAGGTGCGAAAGAGGGCATCCACGGCCTCTTTGCGGGCAGCTTCGTCGTAGTGAGCAATCAATGTAGAGAGGTTTTCATGGAACTGGCGAGTAGGCTCAGGAAGGGCGGGGAGTGTTGAAAATTGCCAGCTGCCGTAGTCGAGCAGAGGGTGGCCTTTAGGGCGGGCCGGTGCGTCTGGAACTGTGCTGGCTGCGGCGCGGGATGTGTTCGGGGCCGTGGTGGTTGCGGCCTGGGGCGCAGAGGAGTCTGCTTCGGTTGTTGGTTTGGAGGCAGCCTGAACATTAGCAAGTTCGGACGCGGACGTAGGCGTCGCGTCCAGCGGCTCCACTTCCCAGGTAAACACCGAGTGCTCACCAATGCCCCGGGCGCTGGAGGGGACGGCTACCAACGGGGCATGGGATTCCAAAATCATGCCAACCATGGAGTTTTGCGGCACCACTTTCACCATGCGCTCAGTCCAGGGCGCGTAATCTTCGGGGCTAAAGAGCTGCTCTTTGAACCCGGGATCGTCAAAGAGCCACACGCCCTCTATGCGATCAGCCACCGCTGCTGGTGCGGTGAGTGCTGCGTATTCCGCCAAATTACCCCCTTTGGAGTGACCTCCCACATAGAGGCGCTGGGGAAGCAGCGGAGCGCAGGTTTCCAGATACCAGGCAGCCTTTTTCTGAGAGGGAATGGCATCGTGGTAGAGCAGATTGAAGTTCTCTTTCCAGCCAGTGCGGGAGGTATCGGTACCGCGATAGGCAATGAAGGCAAACTGGTTTTTCCAGCGGTAGGTGATGGCCGCAAATTGCACTTCGTCGTCTTGGTCGAAGACGCTGCAATAATCCTGAATGGCCAAGGTGCGAAACCGGGGGCTGGCAGCGAGCGCGAAGAGATTCTCCTTGAGCGCCGCCGGATCCAGGCCGGTAAACATGGTGTCGAAGTACTCGGCGCGCAGAAGATCGGAAAAATGAGCCGGTGCCGCGGGAAACTTGGGGTGGTCCCGATGATTCTCAAGAGAGGGCACAACCCCGAACCCGCGTACCATCACCGCTTGGGAGAGAATGGCGGCATCCAAGCTATTAAATGGCTCCTCATCGAAGGTGGCCAGATTGTGACGCAGGTAATCCAGTAACGTGGCCATAGTGTTCCCCTTAGCAAAAGCCGCCCTCCAAGGAAGGCGGCTCGAAATCTGTTCTGGTTAGGAGGATAGCGATGAAACCAACAGGGGAAGGCCTAGTCGGCGAAGATTTCCTTTTCCACTACCAAATCGTTTTTGATATGACCCACGAGTTTCTGCAAAGCGTCAATACAACGCGG
>CAJUNI010000049.1:5610-17031 GCA_910587945.1 uncultured Parvibacter sp. | reverse complement strand
CCGGATTCCGGTCCAACTTTTTGTCCGCACCCCCTAGCCCTTTTTGACTCATTTTTGCTTGGCTGTCGATTTTACAAACCGAAGAGACGCCACAGCTGTCACAACACCGCCTTTGTGTGCCAGCCTTGGTCTTGCTGTTCTTCATCATTTCTGAGCTACAAACACTGCAATTTGGACTCGTCATCGCGCGCCCCGACATGGACTAACTTTTACTTTGAAAAAGTGTCCCTGAACAGGGATGTCAAGCGAATCCATTACACACTTTTTGCCTATATACCTGATTTTGGGTCTGGTTCAAGATTTCTTATTAGAAGAGTTTCTCCTGAAGATTTCAAGAAAAAAGTAGAGTCCAGCAATCCCGACGTCGAACTCCTTGAAGACTATCAAACATCAAGAGAAAAGATAAAAACCCACTGTAGAATATGTGGGCATATTTGGAAGGCAAACCCCGTCCATCTAAAGAAAGGCGTTGGCTGTCCAAACTGGAGGCATCATTAACCTGAGGAACCCATGATTTCATCGATGAACTCCTACGGCTGAGCATGCTCGATGACCACAACGCTTCTGAGCACGTATACGACTCGGCTTTGGCCGAGCACCTCATGGACAGCATCCTCGCCCTCTACATCCCCGCCTTCAAGGACCTACTAAAGCATCTGGACGCCCTATACAACCCCGATACGCTTAATGCCTTCTAGTTCAAAAAGCGTAATCTGTGGGCTAAGGTTCAAAATATGGTTTGATTAAAGAGCTGCATTTGCTTGGAAGTATAATTTTGATGCGCGTTATGCCTATTCAAAGTACGGGATAAAGGAATAGACCCTCATTTCTAAAGGTCTATTCATCGGTTCTATTTAGTTTTATTAAGCCACTTTCTCCATTAGCGGTAACCCTATTTCAGCCTGAACAGCATTGACCTTATCTTGATAAGCATCCGGATTACCAAGCTCACAGATGATGTCTTTCTTCCATTCGTAATAAGGATTACAGATGTGGTAGTAGCCGCCAACACCATTGTCATAGGCGTTCTGCACTGAAATAGCCTTGCCCTTCTCCGTTAGAGTCCAGCCGCCTGGTTCTCCTTCAAGGTATTCAAGTTCAGAGTGCTTCTTATTTACCCATTGAGCCGACTCACCGATCATGCCCCCGAGTCTTCTAGCGGAGTAGGTCTCAACAAGGTCTACTGGTTCAGCGATAACCTTTGTAGGCTCTTCAATCAAGTTTTCCAGTTCAGAATCGGAAAGATCCTCAACTTCGATGATTTCTGAATCTCCTTCATCAATAAGCACTCTAAGCTTATACATAAGCTCTTCGCCATATTCAGGATTCCTCTTAAAGAAGAAAGCTGTGCCACCAATGATTACAAGAGATCCAACACCAAAGATAATCGTCCTTCGATGTCTGTAGGCAAAGCTCTTGAATCGCTCAAGCTTTGATTTTTCCTTTTCACTAGGCTCTTGACTTAGAAACTCTTTCTTTTTGTCTTCCATGTTTTTCTCCTTTCGATAGAAGCCTTCCATTGCCTATCGAAGTGAGAGCCTTGAAAGACTGGAAGATGTGAAGTGTTAACCCAATGAGAAAGGAAATTATCATGGATCGTCAATCTCAGCCCTCACTTTCGGTGCTTAATAGACTACAGATAAGGAGCCGTTTTACTGAGAGGCATCAGCCCCCCGATTTGAATGCAAAAAGGTAGCTTGAACACCTTCCATTTTCGGGTAGTTCATCTAACCTGTGGTAAGAGTTGATTTGCATTAAGGGAGTATCCTATTACCGTTAGATTTTTAGGAGTAACAAGATGCAAGGACTCAAAGATACGATAACTATATACCAGAAGAGTAGAGACAAAGCAGGCATGAGTAGGCCAGAAGCAGCTAAAGCTATTGCAGCTGCTGGAGAAGACATCAGTGAAGGTTCTCTTAAGGACTACGAAACTGGGAAGACCATTCCTAAACCCAAGAATGTAAAAATCCTTGCTGAGGTATATGAAACACCTGAGCTTAAATGGCTTCATTGTTCTGAGAGCTGTCTATTGGGCGAAGACATTGTTAAGGCGTCATAGAAGTTCGGTAACAGCGATATCTATCGCACCTTCTTTGAACTGACCGGTGCCTTTAATGCTATTCACGGTATTCAAGAGTCTCTGCATGGCATTGCTTCGGACGACACTCTTAGTCCTGAAGAAGAGAAAGAGCGGCAACGAATCATTGATGTCCTAGATAGGATTACTGAGAGTGCCAATGAATTAAAGGTATGGGCTGAGAAGCATAGGCGGAGTTAAGTAATAGTTTTCTATCACAACGATAACTTCAAAAAAGCAGTATGAAAATAGGTCTATTTTTGGGTCTAGCGTAAGCTGCTCAAAACGTCCAAATCGTCAAAACACGGTTTGACTCGAGAGTCAAACTCGCTCTGAACCATGTTTCTATGGTATGTTTTACCTGTTCGGGTCACTATTATTCGAGTGATTTACATACTTTTCGTAAAGCTGAGCTCCGATCTGTCACGTCGGAGGTCGCGAGTTCAAGTCTCGTACATCCCGCCATTTGAGTGCTGAGGTCAGAAGTCAGATTCGGCTTCTGACTTTTTTCGTTTATACAAGATTAAATGCCAAAATGGGTCTGTTTTTGGGTTTGTCATGACGTAGTTATACCTTGCAATACCCGTCAAAACCATGTGATAAATCGCCATACCGTTCAAGCCAATGTGATACCGTGTTAAGCAGTGCTTGAATCTAGTTCTACTCTTGCACTGTTATCCCATTACGTACGATCTCCGGCCAGACTCATCGGAGATTGCGCATTCAGTTTATGTGGGCTAAGGGTACCCCAAGTCCTCATTTCTTATAATGAGATGGACAGTTAACAGCTTTCTTTTGAGTGTACCTCATTGATGTGGTACGCGAATACAAGGAGCAATCATGTCTTTACCAACTCAAATAGATGCTTTCTATCTGACATTAAAGATGTTTGATGACGGGAGGCAGCACACTCGTAAGGATATATTCGATAAAGCGATTACCGAGTTCTCTCTGAATGATGATGACATCAGATCGAAGGCCAAGGGTGGTACTCCTATTTACATGAGTCGTCTTGGCTGGGGAATCTCTTACCTTGCCAAAGCCGGTATGCTAAAAAAGATAAGCGGAGCTCTCTATCAAATAACACCCAGAGGAGAAGAAGAGCTGGGAAAGGACATTCGTGGAATGTCATTTCTCGATAATCTGAATAGCATCATTTACGCGGAGAATCCTTGGAATGTTGGCTCGGGCTATAAACAGTCATTTAACGACGAAGCCCGTAACGATTCTTCATCTCATGATGAAAGATCGCCTCAAGAGGCGATAGAGCAAGCCGTTTCGTCACTAAATGACTCTCTGGCGTCAGAACTCCTTAATATGATTCTCGATCATGACCCATACGTGTTTGAGGAGATCGTTGTTAAGCTTCTTGAGGTTATGGAATATGGAGTGGGGGAGGTCACATCGAAGAGCAATGATGGCGGTATTGATGGCATCATTACCACTGATCCCCTGGGTTTCGAATCTATATACACTCAAGCGAAAAGGTACAATCCGAACAACAAGGTTGGAGCACCTGAGATCCAAGGGTTCATCGGTGCATTGAGAAATGCTAATAAGGGCGTATTCATCACCACTTCTAGTTTCCAACCAGCGGCTATTGATACTGCAAATAGCTGCCTGTATGCAAGGGTCAGGCTTATAGATGGCGAAGAGCTAATAAACCTCATGATCAAGTACAACGTTGGTGTGACTGTAGAGGATATCTATGAGGTCAAAAGAATCGATTTGGACTTCTTTGACGAGCTGTCTTAGGTAGATTTGCAATATTCGCATTTTTAGGATGAAAGCAATATGACTCAGACCAAATCTTCAAATGCACTTACAGTAAGAGAAAAAGATCTAATAAAACGAGAGTTTAATAGTGGCGGGTATGTACTCGACTTCTCAAACAGCACCTTCGCTCAGTTTACTTTTGATAGCGTCGGTATTTCTATTCAAGATGAATACGGTCTCTCAAAGGGTGCGTCTTTAGAGTGCTTTTTTGATCATGCCGACAATAAGTCTTGCGCCAAGTTGCTTGGAGACTTAATCCAAAAGCGACGTGATATGGAACTATTTGACGATAGCTCTATTGACTTGAAAGAACAAAAGAGATTAGACGAATGTCAAAAGATAGTCGAACGTCTTTCTTCATTGCCTGAAATCATGACTCCACACAAGGCGATTGTTGAAAAATCAGATTTCAATACCGACTACATTAATCAACAGATTACTCAAATATATGAATCGATAGAGGATAATCCGACTGATGCAATCGGCAAAGGGAAAGAGCTATTGGAATCGTGTGCTAAATCAATCTTGAAAGAAAGGAAGATTGAATATAGCTCCAATATGGATTTCACCGAACTCATGAAATGCGTTTTTAAAGAACTGCATCTCACTAGAGACTGTGTGCCTGATGACAAGAAAGCATCCCAGACTATCAAGAATACACTCAGTGGTATCTCTACAATCGTTTCAGGTGTAAACGATTTACGAAATAGCTACGGATCCGGGCACGGAAAAGAAAAAGACTATGCAGGTTTATCAAGACGTCATGCGCGTTTAGTTGTAGGTTTATCGACATCTGCAACGATCTTTCTTTGGGATACTCATAAAGCAAATATGTCAGCCGAAAACCATCTGAGATAATCACTGAACTTTATTATTGGTAGTGATGGCTTTATAGCTATTTACTCAACAGAAGCTCTTTTGTAAAAATGGGTCTGTTTTTGGGTCTGCTGTGACAGTGTAATACCGCGCAATACCGTTTAGAACAGTGTTACCGCCCAAATCTTTAAATCGGACCGGTTTACATATATTGATGCAATGAATAGCACCTCTTGTTTTCTAGTGAGTTAAAGACAATGAAGTAAGACCAGCTCAAAGTCTAAATTTTCAAGATATTGATGAGCTTACTATGAACGATTAGCTTCATCGTTCATAGTATTTTCAAAATAGAGAGATTACACCAGCGCCCATCTGTCACGTCGGAGGTCGCGAGTTCAAGTCTCGTACATCCCGCCACTTAATTTTTATGAGCCGGCCTTGTGCCAGCTCTTCTTCTATCAGGGGATGCATGATGGAACGCTTCGGGTTGAGGGAAGAGGTCATATCGTTCATCATTCGCTGTGCGGACAACAATGGTCTCTCCGAGGGCGTGCTCTTCGGCTCGAGGGCAACTGGAATGTACTCCGAGAAGAGCGATATTGACCTTGCGATCTCGTGTGAGTCGCGCACCGTGTGAGTCGCGCACCGTAGCCTTTTTTGACTCATTTTCCAGTAAGTGATATTTCAATCGAGTGAGAATTGCGAAGCAGGCAGCAGTACTGAAGGAGAAGTATCTCAATGGATAAGCTGACATACTTAGCTAAGACACTGTCTCGAACCAATCGTAAGGACTATGAGAACTTCGTTATCAATGCCATCTGGAACAAGCTTAATCGAGATGATATTCAGCCAGTCTCTCAGCAGTATGTGCGAAATCATGAGAAGGGGAGACGATTTATTGACTTGTATTTTCCGCAGCTCAACATTGGAATTGGGTGTGATGAGGGTCATCATCTAGATCAAGTAGCAGCTGATAAAGAACGCGAAGCTGAGCTTATAGATGTCCTAACGGCAATTAATATGGGTGACTATGTCCCTTATCACGTGCAGGTTCATAAAGGTTATGAAATCGCAGTCCAAGAAATTGATGCCGCCGTTGCTGCCTTGAAAAGCAGAGTGCGAGAGCTCGAAAAAAGTGGCAAACTTAAGGAGTGGAAACCGGAGCTGACTACAAAGGAGTTATTGGAGGGGAAAGAAAAGATTTCGGCGTTCGATGATATTGTTTTCCGCACCATAACTGATGCAAGCAACCTTCTATTTGACACCGCCTATAAGTTTCAACAACATGCCTTCTTCGTTCCCCGTGGTGCTTTTGAGAGTGAATACTCAGGAGAGCGTATCGCGTGGTTTCCCAAGATATCGGTCGATGGGTCTCATACCAAGGGCTGGAAGAATTTGCTTAAAGAGGACGGTAGTGAACTCTATGAGCGAAATGTGGATGGACGCGAGTTGCCAAAGACAGAGAGCATGAAGCGGGTCATTATTCCCTATGTGTATGATCCGGTTTTTAGAACATCCGGCTATCGCTTTATAGGCGTTTTTGAGATGGATCCTACGAGGATTGAAGAACGAGATGGAGAAAAGTATAGGGTGTGGCGCAGGGTTGAGAATTCGATCAAAATCCTGGGCAAAACCCCAATTGCGATGCGTAGGCTCAAAGGCGACTCGCGCTGAGTTTGTGTCTTATCGTGACTTACTCTGTGCTACCTTCGTCAAGATGCATATTCAGTTGCGCCCGTGAGCCCTAGATGCTCGAGTGTAGCAAGGAGTTGGTCGAATCCTTCTGGGCGGGCATTGCTTCCGTTGCATGTGCAACCTGTTCCATCGGTTAAGCCCATCGAAAGCGACCACTGAAACCCATCGAGATAGGATTCCCAATAGTGGTGGTCCCAGCTCAGAATATTGATGCTGGTAAGACATGATTCAAAGTCATTCATCATCTTTGTTGAAAGGGACCGCTTGCGCTTTGTGTCGCTGTCAGGGTTATGGTGTGAGATGACATCTATGTCGCCAAGCCAAATATCGTTTTCTTTGTAAATATTGATACTCAAGCTGCCGCTAAAAAATCCTCCGATAGAAAAATGAAAACTCTCCAATTTGTTAGGCTGAATCTCGGTGACCTCTAAGGGGTTAACAAGTTTCCGTAGGGTGAATTTCGCTGTATAGGGATCGACGTATTCTTCATAACTTGATTGACTTATTGTGTCGAGCCAATAGTCATCCGCCTCGGACACGCACTCCTCTATGATTTCCGCTAAATCATGAGTATCGATATCCTCTTCGCTCAATCCCTGTTCTTTGAGGATGGATCGGGTAAGCCTCTGAATAGAGGTGTGGGTACCTGTTTTGCAGGACCGGATAGCTTGTAGGACGGCAAGGCTAACCTGTAAGGTGGCTTCATTCATGGGTTCTCCAATCGTCAGAACGTTGCAGTACAGGGTAGACCTAAGAAAGCTCTCGAAGTGTACCTATAAAAGGACATGCGACTATGAGCGCAAAGAAAAATGAGAGCCCCGAAGAGCTCTCATTTTGTATCGAACTATGATTGTGTGATTGTTAGATCGTCAGTCGGTGATTGCCTTCCACGGCCCAGGTAGCAAGTGCGGTCTTGGTGTCTTCCGTCAGAGGATTCTCGGCGCAATTGAGTTCGTTGAGTTTCTTGAGCGGTTGAACATCAATAGTGCTTAGCTGATTTGAGGCGCAAGAAAGAATCTTGAGGTTCGTGGAATTAGCTATGCGCAAGTCGCTGATTTGATTCTGATCGCAGTTGATCAGCTCGAGATCGGGGCAGTGAGAAGCATCCAACTGAGTGAGCATATTTGAGGCGCAAGAGAGATTCTGTACCCTAGGGTCCTAGGTAGTGGTACCAGCAAGAGCCACTGAAGTCATTTTTGCTTTTAGGGAAGTAAACATAGCTTGACCTCTTCACAATAGCCTGATGGTACCTGGCGCTATTGTACTTTTATAACGAATAGGTAACAAACATTTTTGACTAGTGGCCGGGGGAGAAGCGTTGGCGAATAGGTCGTGAGAAGAAGGGTGGGGCGGGGCCGTTACCTAAGGCGCGCATCGTGACAGCAACAGCTAGGGCTTTGGTAGAGAATTGGTGCCGAAACCGGTTTAATTGCAACAACGCTTGTAGTTTAGTGTCATGCTTTACCTGTTTTATCAGAGTTTGGGTTAGGTAGTTCCTATGCGATTTCTCCGATATCTAAAAGCCCATAAACTAGCGGTAGTGCTCATATTTGTGCTGCTTATGGGGCAAGCATTTTGCGATTTGGCGCTTCCGGGAATT
Organism: uncultured Parvibacter sp.; assembly: GCA_910587945.1. GTDB lineage: Bacteria > Actinomycetota > Coriobacteriia > Coriobacteriales > Eggerthellaceae > CAJUNI01. The sequence continues at coordinate 9,064 of CAJUNI010000049.1, read as the reverse complement.
ACCTCGCAAATTGTGGATGTGGGCATTCAGCAAGATGGTGTTGAGCATGCGGCCGTTGAGGAAATGACCCCGGCAACCTATGAGAAGCTCTCGATTCTTCTTCCCGACTCCGACCAAGAACTCTTGCTGAAAAGCTACGACAAAGATGAAGACTCCTATCGCCTCAATACCTATGGCAAGCAACATCAAAGCGAACTCGACCAAGCTTTGGCGGTTCCGTTAGCTACGATCCATAAGCAAGGCGCTACCACTACGCTTGATTGGGACCAACTAATGACTGCCTATGAGCGCGGGTCGGTGGCCCGGGAGGATTTGCTTACGCTGCAAGAGCAGGTGGCGAAAAGTGGAACGGGCATGACGCCGCAGTCTCAAGAGGTGTTGGCTGCGGCTCGCGCGGAGTATCAGGCCGTAGGTTACGATCTCTCTGGCATACAAATGGGCTATTTAGTTCGAACCGGCGCATTGATGCTGCTCATTGCGGCTGTGGGTATGATGATTGCAATCGGGGTGAGCTTTATTGCGGCTCGCACGGCGGCACGTATTGGGTTTGAATTGCGGCAGAAGCTCTTTGGTCGCGTGGTGGCTTTTACGGAGGATGAGATAAGTAAATTCTCAGCGGCCTCTCTCATTACGCGCGGAACCAACGATATTCAGCTCATTCAAAACAGTACCACCATGCTATTGCGAATGGCCATGATGGCTCCCATTATGGCGTTCGGTGGCATTGTGATGGTTATGGTCACGAGTCCCTCATTGGGGTTGGTGGTACTCGGCGCAATCCTTTGCGTCTTTGCGCTTTTGGTTATCATCTATCGCCTGGCGTTACCGCGATTCAAGATCATGCAAAAGCTCATCGATGGTGTGAACCTTGTGGCTCGTGAAATGCTTTCCGGGCTGCCGGTAGTGCGAGCGTTTGATCGGGAAGCCCATGAAGAGGCACGGTTTGAGGTAGCGTCTCAGAAACTCATGGATACCCAGCTTTTTACCAATCGAGTTATGACTTTCATGATGCCGGTCATGATGCTCATCATGAATCTTACGTCCATTGCCATTATTTGGTTTGGCGGCCTTTCGGTGGAGGCCGGCACGTTGCAGACCGGCGATCTTATTGCGTTTATTACCTATGCCATGGTCATTATCATGAGCTTCTTAATGCTGGGGATGGTGGCAATTATGCTTCCCCGCGCGGATGTGGCGGCTCGGCGCGTAGACGAAGTATTGGCCACCGAACTCTCTGTTCAAGATCCTACGGATCCCCAGGAGTTGTCTGAAGAAGACCTCCCTGAGGGCGCCGCTATCGAGTTCTCATCGGTTTCCTTCCGCTATGACGAATCCGAAGACTGCGTTTTGGAATCCATTAGTTTTAAGGTTGAGCCGGGAGAAACCTTAGCCATCGTCGGATCGACGGGATCGGGGAAGACCACGATCTTAAAGCTCCTTGAGCGCTTCTATGATGTGACGGAAGGCGCTATAACGGTTGATGGGGTTGATATTCGCCAGCTCAAGCAGCAAGAATTGCGCGCGCAATTTGGCTACGTACCGCAAAAAGCCTTCCTCTTCCAAGGAACGGTGGAAAGCAATGTAGGTTATGGCGAAGATAGGCTCGCGCTCGATAGGATAGAGAAAGCCTTGGAAGTGGCCCAGGCTACGTCCTTTGTGGCCGAGCGTGAAGGGGGCCTTGAGAGTGAAATTGCCCAAGGCGGCACGAACGTTTCGGGTGGTCAGCGGCAACGTTTGGCCATTGCGCGGGCGGTGGCTGTCCATCCACGCGCCTATCTGTTTGACGATAGCTTCTCGGCGCTGGACTATAAAACTGATGCCGCCTTGCGTCAGGCACTGCGTACCGAAGCGCGGGGCGCCACTCAGATTATCGTGGCGCAGCGAATTGCTACCGTTATGGATGCTGACAAGATCTTGGTGCTCCAAGATGGTCGGGTAGCGGGCCTTGGAACCCACGAAGCACTCATGAGCGAATGCGAAGAGTATCAACTGATTGCCCGTTCTCAGCTTTCAGAAGCGGAACTGGCCCAGGGTAAGCCTCGTGGAGTTGAGGAGCTAACCCTAGCTGGATCCGCTGCTTCGCCTACGACAAGAACCAGGGAGAATCATGACCCCCAGGACGAACTTGCTCCGAAAGGGGGTGAGCGCTCATGACCCCTCAAGCTCCTTCTCGCCCCAAACCCATGGGACATCCCGGTGGCCATCATGGCCCGGGTCGCGCTTTGCGGCCCGAAGATAAAGCGCGGGATTTCAAGGGAACACTTCTGAAGCTGCTGCACTTCATGGGTCGCTACAAAGGGCGCCTCGTTCTCATTGTGTTGTTTGCAATCGGTTCTACCTTATTCAGTATTGTGGGTCCGAAGGTGCTTTCCTTGGCCACTACTGAGCTATTTAATGGGGCAGTAGCTTCCCTTGATGGCACCGGCTCTATCAACTTCGATGCTATTGGCATGATCCTACTTACCACGCTGGCCATCTATTTGGGAGCCTCGGCCTGCTCCTTTATCCAGGGTTGGCTTATGACCTACGTGTCGCAGCGTACCTGCTTTGAGTTGCGCAATGCCATCGCGGCCAAGATTGATCGCATTCCCTTTGGCTACTTTGATGAGAATTCCACCGGCGATACGCTTTCTCGTATCACGAACGATGTGGATACGCTGGGGCAAAGCCTCAATCAGGGCATTACGCAGCTTATTACCTCAGTGGTGACGGTCATTGGTGTCATTGCCATGATGTTCTCTATCAATTGGATCATGACCCTCATTGCGCTGGTGACCATCCCCATTTCCCTTGTGCTGGTTATGGTGGTTGTGAAGCATTCGCAGAAGTACTTCTTCGCGCAGCAGACCATGTTGGGTACTATCAATGGGCAAGTGGAGGAAACATTCTCTGGCCATGAGGTAGTGAAGGCGTTTGGTCGCGAAGATGCCACTATGGAGTCTTTTACTGCCGACAATAAGAAACTCTATGAGTGCGGGTGGAAGTCGCAATTTCTATCAGGCTTGATGCCGCCCATTATGAACTTTGTGGGGAACTTGGGCTATGTTGCCGTGGCGATTGCCGGTGCATTTTTCGCTGCAGCAGGTGCGATTACGGTAGGCGATATTCAGGCGTTCATTCAGTACGTCAAGAATCTGACCCAGCCCATTACCCAGCTTGCTCAAGTGTCTAATGTACTGCAGCAAATGGCCGCTGCAGCGGAGCGTATCTTCAATTTCCTCGATCTGCCGGAGCTTCCCGAGGAAACCCCAAAGGCTACTACCGAAGGCATTTCTTGCGATGTGGTCTTTGAGGATGTGCGCTTTGGTTATGACAAAGAAACGCCCATCATCCACAACTTCTCTGCCTCTGTGGCTGAAGGGCAAACGGTGGCTATTGTGGGACCCACGGGGGCCGGAAAAACCACCCTCGTGAAACTACTCATGCGGTTCTATGAAGTAGATGAGGGATTCAT
>CAJUNI010000049.1:3878-5600 GCA_910587945.1 uncultured Parvibacter sp. | reverse complement strand
GGTCATGATATTCGAGAGTTTGATCGCGATGATGAGCGCAGTCTCTTTGCTATGGTGCTCCAGGATACATGGCTCTTCCATGGTACCGTGCGGGAAAACATTCGCTATGGACGTCTCGATGCCAGTGATGAGGAAGTGGTTGATGCGGCGAAGCGTGCCTGTGCCCATCACTTCATTCAGACGCTTCCCGGCGGCTATGACTTTGTGATCAGCGAGGATGCGGCCAACATTAGTCAAGGACAGCGCCAGATGCTCACTATTGCCCGCGCCTTTGTGTCCGGGCGACGCATGCTCATTCTTGATGAGGCTACCAGTTCGGTGGATACGCGGACGGAGGCTCGTATTCAGCAAGGTATGGACAACCTTATGAAGGATCGTACCTCCTTCGTAATTGCTCATCGACTCTCCACTATTCGCTCAGCAGATTTGATCCTCGTTCTCGATCATGGCGACATTGTGGAACAAGGTACCCACAATGAGTTGCTTGCGCTCGGCGGAGCTTACGCGGACCTGTATAATTCACAGTTCGCAGCTATGATGGATGAAGACTAACAATCTTGGAGTTATATCATTGAGTTCTAAAGATACTCATAGGGAAGCAGTGGTAGATCCTTCCGTGCACCAAGCACTCTATGTGGGGGAGCCGGCTCGCTATGCTTGGGGCGCGAGTGCGCCGTCGTTGGCAGCCAGTAGCCCAATCATTCCCAATGAAAAGGGTAAGGTGCAAGTAGCTGCCTTCGACTTTGATGGGACCACTATTACGGGGAATTCCCCGGTGCTTTTGGTGCGGCATTTGGTGAAAACAAAGCAGCTGCGCAAGTCGGTGGTGGCTCGGATTCTTCTTTGGGGTGCAGCCTATAAGCTGCGGCTGCCGCAGAATGAGAGCTGGGTCCGCGGGCTCGTGTTTTCGGCTTTTGCCGGCAAGGCGGTAGAGACAGTTAATACTTATTTAGCTGAGTTCTACCACAACCATGTAGCCTCGCGCTTTCGTCCTGCTGCCAATGAGGCAATGGAAGCCCATGTAAAAGCAGGTCATGCCGTGATTTGGGTGTCGGCCTCCTTTGAGCCCATCATTTTGGAAGCTATGAAAGACCATTGGGTTCATTACGAAGTTTCCACCCGGATGGCCATTGATTCCCAGGGCAACTACACCAACAAGGTGGAGGGCCTGCCTATCGAGGGGGCAGAAAAGATTGTGGCGCTGACGGCGCTTTGTGATGCCCTCTTTGGTAAAGATGGCTGGGAACTTGGTTGGGCCTATGGAGACCACCATTCTGATATTACCTTGCTCGAAGCGGCTCGTATTCCCTATGCGGTCACGCCGGATAATCCCTTAGAGCGGGCGGCCAAACGCCGAGGCTGGGAGATTCTTTCGTGGAACGAGCGCGGCGGGGAATAATTCGCCTTACAAAGGGAACCTTAGGCTGGAGGATTGATGGTGTTTCGTCCTCGAGCAGCATCCTTCGCTACAATGCACTGGAACAATATGAGCCCCTTGTACGGGGTATGCACTGATGGGAGTTTTTAATGACAGACAGGGATAACCAGGAAAGCCGGTTGTCGGGCGATGGCGCGGAATACGTTCATCGTGCTGATGAGGCCCGCGCTGCGGGAGATGCTGCCTTGGCCGCCCATCTGTACTTAGCGGCTTATGAGCGTATTTCGAGTCGGCGGGATCAACCGTCGGCGGAGGCGCTGGAGAGTTTGCGTTGTGCATGGGAT
>CAJUNI010000049.1:3270-3868 GCA_910587945.1 uncultured Parvibacter sp. | reverse complement strand
GGATGAGGCACGCAAATCGGGCGAACGGGCACTGGCGGAATATATCTTCGAGAAAATTGAACCCTATTTAAACCCTCAAGAGCTTGATGAGTTTGTCGATCAGCTTGAGGATCTTGAGCTGGAGCACTTGGCGTCGTTTGGCATTGGTGAAGGAGATCTCGGGTTCCTTTCAGATCTCTTCTCCGGGTTTGGTTTTGGGGAAGAGATGAGGGAAGACTCCAGCGAAACTGCCACAGAAGAGTCACCCTCTGAGTCTCAGCAGTCAACGAAGGCCGAAGACGCTGCTACGGTGGAGCTTGAGGCCCAAGCAGCGCCCCAGGAACGCGCAACTCCTTCTGCGGATGAGAGCGCCATGGAGGCAGCCTCAGCGTTGTTTGGCGGCCTAGCGAAAGCCTTTGGGTTGAGTGACTCTGATATTGAAGAAGCGCGCAATGAAATGCGTCGCCTTCAGGAACAGGGAGGAAAACCCGGGGCAGATGACTCGGTAGAACTAGTGCTTCCGCATCTTGATACGCCTGTTGAGAAGCTGGACTTCTCTACGTTGGCAGGGTTTGGATCTACCGTGGCCTAGCTGCAAGAAATGGGTATTGGCCGTGAG
>CAJUNI010000049.1:0-3260 GCA_910587945.1 uncultured Parvibacter sp. | reverse complement strand
TTTAAGAACTTGGTGTCGTTGCTCAACGAGCGCCATGGCCTTGATTCTAAGCCGGCTACCGATGCTATTTTGCTGCGGGCTCCCGCGCGTGAAGATGCCGATCGTTTGATGAGTGCGGTGGCCGGAGAAGTTGGCCTTCCCTCCATCACCATGCGTATGGGCGAGAGCTTTATGGGGCTTCCTACCCTTACGGTAACGGCCCAAACCGATAAGTCCTTTGAGGGTAAATCGCTGCGTCAAGCCCTCGCTCGCGGTGGGGTCCTTATTCTGGAAGGCCTTGATCTCTGGGGCGTCCCGTTTGCTGACTTTGGCGAAGAGTCGCCGATGGGCTTTATGGCCATGCAGCTGACCCGCGGTGCGCGCGAAGCTCTCGGCCTTATTCGTATGGCGGTGGAAAACCCCGATGTATTGGTGTTGGCCTCCGCCGGAAAAGACACCGAGATTGACCCCTTCTTCCTAGAAATGCTGGAGCCGCTTACGTTCGTGGACATGGAAAATCCTACTCCCGAAGAGCGCGTCGAGCTTTGGATGGATCTTGCTCGTCGTCATCCCTCGTTGCGGGGTATTAATCGGGCGGACTTGGTGCGTTACTCTGCGAATATGCCGCGCTATGACATTGCCATGGCGGTCCGGGAAGCGGTAGAGGAAGCCTATAAGTTGGGTCTGGCTTCGGGATCCTATCAGCCGGTAACCCGGGATAATATTTTCGATAAATTGGCCGCTTACCAGCCCTTGGACTCTGAAGAATATACCTATCTTGAAGAGGCCATTTGTAAAGATTTCCGGGCCGAGCTTGGCGACCTTGAGCGGTTCTTGGATGAAAACAACTAAGAGTTCTTGGCCTCAAGGGGCGCCCAGTCAGGAAGAATTCTGCGCCAGGGTATGGCAGCAGGGGAAGACCCGCTATCGGTCATTACCCTGGCGTGGTATTGATGATCCCTATGGCGTTATGGTGTCTGAAGTCATGCTTCAGCAAACTCAGGTACCGCGAGTTGAGCAGTACTGGCCACGGTTTCTTAAGCAGTTTCCTACGGTGGATGCCTTGGCCGCCGCTTCAACGAGCGATGTGCTTGAGCTCTGGCAAGGACTGGGCTATAACCGTCGCGCCCTGTTGCTGAAACAGGCAGCCGAAACTTGTGCCTCTACCTACAGCGGAAATCTTCCCTTTGAGCTGGATGAACTTCTGGCGCTTCCGGGAGTAGGTCCGGCAACGGCAGCGGGGGTGCGGGCATTTGCCTACCAGCAACCAGCTATGTATCTCGAAACTAATGTGCGCTCGGTGTTTCTTCACGAGCTTTTTCCTTTAGAGGATTCGGTACCTGATCGCGTGCTCATTCCCTTGGTGGAGCGCTCTTGTTCTCAGGAAGATCCCCGCGGATGGTACTATGCGCTGCTTGATTACGGGGCTTATCTCAAAAAGACGCTTCCGAATCCTTCCCGACGCAGTGCCCATCATTCGAAGCAATCGACCTTCGAAGGCTCTCGTCGGCAAAAGCGCGCCTGGATTGTGCGCCGTGTGTTAGCTGAGCCCGAGGGGATAGCCTCCTCGGTGGTGCTGAAGGATCTCTGTGCTGCTGAGCAAGCCCAAGGGCGCCCTGAGGTGGACGAGGCTACGTTTGCATCCATTGTGGATGACTTGGTGGGGGAAGGCTTCTTCCGCCAAGCTGACGGCATCTTATATCCGGTGTAGAAGGGAAAGGAAGCTCATGGGCATCGTTGAACTCATTGCCGTGGCGCTGGGCCTTTCTATGGATGCCTTCGCCGTAGCCATTTGCAAGGGCCTTTGTATGAAGCGTTTGCGCTGGCGCCAGGCGCTGGTTATTGCTGCCTTTTTTGGGGTGTTTCAGGCAGGAATGCCGCTGGTGGGTTGGGCGCTGGGCACGACGTTTGCTGATGTCATTACCCCCATTGACCATTGGATTGCATTCGTTCTTCTGGCATTTATTGGGGGAAAGATGCTCTGGGATGGTCTTCATGAGGATGATGAGGATCCCGCGGCCTCTTGTCCGGCCGAGGGTGCGCCGCTCGATCTGCGTGAACTTACCTTGCTTGCTATTGCTACCTCCATCGACGCCTTGGCGGTGGGTATTACCTTTGCCTTCTTAGCGGTACCGATTGGGCCTGCGGTGACCATTATTGGTCTTGTGACCTTTGGCTTGTCCCTGATCGGGGTAGTGGTTGGTCATCGGTTTGGGGCACGTTTTGGTAAGCCTGCCACCATAGCCGGCGGGGTAGTGCTCATCCTTATTGGCTTGAAGATCTTACTCGAGCATTTGGGGATACTGGCGTAGTCTTCCCAAGGAAATTTCAGCTGCCTCTGACCAAACTCCACAATCTGTTCGATTGACGCTTCTCTTCTTTCGCTCCATTATAGGAACACGAACAAACGTTCTTATAATGAACTAAGCCGCAGGGCCGGCATCGAAGGGAGGAGCGCCATGCAGCGGGCTATTATGCATGTAGATATGAATGCGTTTTACGCCACGGTGGAGCAGCATCGCGACCCTTCGTTGCGCGGAAAACCGGTGGCGGTGGCGGGGGATCCTGCCAAACGCAATGGCATCATTTTGGCTAAGTCGGCCCAAGCAAAAGTAGCAGGGGTGACTACGGGGGAGGCCATTTGGCAGGCTCAAGCTAAGTGCCCTTCGTTGATTGTGGTGCCCCCTCATTATGACGCCTATAAGCGCTACGCCCGATTAGCGCGGCAACTCTATTACGAATACACGCCCCTGGTCGAGCCCTTTGGGCTTGATGAAGCCTGGCTGGATGTAACGGGATCGGAGCATCTTTTTGGTAGTCCCATTGCTATGGCCCAAGAAATATCGGAGCGCATCAAAGCGGAGCTTGGCTTGCGGGTAAGCATTGGGCTTTCATGGAATAAGGTATTTGCAAAGTTGGGTTCCGATATTGATCCGGGAGATGGACTGGTGTCTATTACGCCCGCCAATTTTCGCAATGTGGCCTGGCCTTTGGCGGCCGATAAACTCATCTATGTAGGTCCGGCTACTGCTCGAAAGCTCTACGCTGCGGGCTTTCATACCATTGGCTCGGTGGCTCAACTCTCCGATGGGTTTTGCAAAAACGCATTTGGGGGCCAAGGCTTGGTGGGTAAAATGCTTCGCCAATTTGCCCAAGGGCAAGACCCATCTCCGGTAAAACCCCTTGATCCGGCCAAGGGTGATGTGGACTACGACATTAAGGGCATTGGCAACGGTCTTACGGCTCCCCACGATCTCACTTGCGAAAAAGATGTACGGGCC
>CAJUNI010000048.1:12960-17590 GCA_910587945.1 uncultured Parvibacter sp. | reverse complement strand
GGAATCGAACCCGCAACCCACTGATTACAAATCAGTTGCTCTACCGTTGAGCCACGCCGGCAAAACCCGATGCTTCTCTTTGAAGCATTCGAATTGTACGCGAACTCCTTCAAAGATTAAAGAGTCCATCGGGCTGCGGCCAAGAACGTTACCATTTGTTCGCCCTAACCCTGAAGTGCCTGAGCAAACTCCTCAGCCGTCATAATCGTCATACCGATGGTTGCCATATCTTCAATGTTGGCGGCTTGCACAGCCTCGGAACGCGAGGATGTCGCATCACTCAAAACGGTGACGTCATAGTTATAGGAAATGGCATCATAACCCGTTGAGCGAATGCAATTGGGTGTAGTAGTACCTATAAGAATCACGTGAGTAATTCCCTCTTGTTGCAACTGCTCATGGAGATCCGTCTCGAAAAACGCCGAGAATCGAGGCTTTACGAGCAACCGCTCAGAATCAAGAGCCACCAACTCGGAGGGCGCCTCGAGGCTTTGAGGCCAGGGGCCTTCGGCACAGAGCGGCTTGTCTCCTTGCAACCACTGCTGATAGCGGACCGGCTCTACATCAGAGCCATCAAAGCTATAGGAGCGGCGCACATGCCAAATAGGCATCCCCACGTTACGCGCCGCCTCCAACGCCTGGGCACAGGAGGGCACCGACGCCTGAGCACCGGCAATCCAAAGCGAGGACCGCTCATCAATAAACCCTTGCTGCATATCAATCATGATCAAGGCACTCGTCTGTGGATTAATAGCCATTCCATCCTCTTTCTTCCGACGGCTCGCCATCTCTTCTATGACCTATATAAGCGTATGCCTTCACAAATAACTTTAGGCTCCGAGCCGTTACTGTCCCCAAACCCCTTACCTGGGGAGAACTTGTTCATCCTCACCCCTATGCGACACCACCATGAACCATCTCCTTTCGGCCATTCTAACCCCAAGGCCTGGTAGGGTTACACTCAAGCAAGACGACATATGGGGAATCCGTGCAGAGAACATGACGAAAATCCAATGATTCCGTGCCCATTGCATAGAAATGAGCACCACAGACCAACCGTTAACTTATACCGGGGTGAAGGTGGCTATACTTTTGGAGGTTTGCCATCGGATAAGAAGTGCATTGTTCTTCGGAAGAATGCCGACTGTCAAGGAAAGCTCATGTTCGATTCGATGCTCGAAAATTTAACCTTCGTAGACATTTTCAATGTTTGCGTATTTCTGATTTTTACGATCTGCTTTAGTTATCAGCTTTTTTATGTTCTCGTCGTCCTTACCAAAAAAGCTCCCACTCACGTAGCCAAGAAAAACCATCGCTACGCGGTCCTCATTGCGGCCCGCAACGAAAGTGCGGTTATTGCCGATCTGATTCACTCTATTAAAGTACAGAACTATCCCGCCGAGCTCATTGATGTGTTCGTCATTGCTGATAATTGCACCGATAACACCGCAGATGTAGCCCGAGAAGCGGGTGCTATTGTCTTTCCCCGCTACAACGACAAACTCGTAGGCAAAGGCTATGCCCTGGACTATGGCCTGAAAGCCATCTGGGAAACCTATGCCGATAAAGGCTATGAGGCCTATTTCGTCTTCGATGCTGACAACGTATTAGACGTTAACTATTTCCGCGAAATGAATGCGACCTTCGACTCGGGCGCTAAGGCTTCCACGAGCTATCGCAATGCGAAGAATTATGACTCCAATTGGATTTCGGCAAGCTATGGCCTCTGGTTTTTGCGCGAAGCAAAATTCCTGAACCAAGCCCGTCTCACCTTGAACACTTCTTGTGCTATCAGCGGTACCGGCTTCTTCATTGCCGCCGATATCCTTGAAAAGGAGGGTGGCTGGAATTGGCACCTGCTTACTGAGGATATCGAATTTTCTGCCAGTTCTATCACCCAAGGATTGCGTATTTCCTACTGCCCCACCGCTGTTCTTTACGACGAGCAGCCGATCACGTTCCGGGATTCCTGGAATCAGCGATTCCGCTGGGCAAAGGGCTTTTATCAGGTGTTCGCCCATTATGCGGGCGGTCTGGTAAAAGGCATTCGCAAAAACCCTAAGGGGCACCGCTTCGCCTGCTACGACATGCTTATGACCTTGGCTCCCGCTATGCTCCTTACTATTTTCGCCATCGTGCTGAACGCTATCATCATTATCTTGGCGCTCACGGGCAATATGTCTGTAGGCACAACGCTAGCTACTTCGGCATCATCGATCTTCTTCTGCCTCTTTAATTTCATCATCTTCATGTTTGTCTTTGGCGTTCTGACCACTTTTATGGAGTGGGATTCTATTCGCGCCTCTACTGGCAAGAAGATTCGTTACATGTTTGTCTTCCCCTTCTTCCAACTCACCTATATTCCCATCGCTCTCATAGCACTGGTCAAGAAGGTAAGCTGGAAGCCCATCAAGCACACCATCTCGGTGGACGTGGAAGACTTTGCCACCTCTGCCGCCGACAGCCGTAAATAGCAGAACACTTTTCTTCCTTGGCTACGTACGTGCGAAGGTAACTCCCAGAATCTCTTGAACTCCCGCCGCTCTGAGGGCTGTGCTGGCGTGATGCAGGGTGGCTCCAGTGGTGTAAACATCATCCACTACCAGTACGGTTTCTAGGATAGCATCTACCATTGACACCTGAAAGCTCGTTGCCATGTTTTGCAGGCGCTGTGCTCGTCCAAGCGCGCGTTGATCACGAGTAGAGGGCCGGTCGAGCACCGCCAGGCAGGGCAGGTCTAGCTCCTGCGCCAACGCTTCGGCAAGGAGTTCGCCATGATCATAGCCTCGACGCCGATAGGCTTGCTCGGAAGCGGGTATGGGTATCACTCCTTGGAGGCGAGTCACCCACTCGGGGCTCACATAGCGCGCCATAGCCTGAGCCATTTCTCGAGCCAGCCGAAGTTCCCCTTCATCTTTGAATGCCACTACCACCCGACGAGCCTGCTCATTAAGCTCAAAGACGCTCACCACTTGGTCCATAGCAAGAGTCTCAATGCCGGCAGCCTGAAGCAACACGGGGTTACACTCACAACATTGAATGCGTCCCTGCGGAGCGCCGCAGAGGGGACATGCAGCCCAGAGATCAATGGCTGGCAAGCCATGACAGCAATCAGGACAAAGGACACTCCCCAACCGATCGCAGACCGCACAGCGCGTAGGCCACAAAAGTTCTGTCAGCATCTCAGTGGCCCCGCGACCTAAAACTTCCAGAAAGGGACGAACGTTTCGACGTCGACAGGGTAAAGAGCCGCTCATTCTCGACCTCCTCCCGACCCGCATTTCCTACGTAACAAGGACCTATCTCTCACAACTCCACTCTTCATCCGATGGAGTATGACCAGACATTTCCTCAGGAGAACCAACAGGGCTCCTTTGCCTGTCGCCAAAACAACCATTCCGATCCGCAGCTTCCATAGACTTTCACCCCATGAGTGCCTACCCCTCTTCCGCGGACCGCCCCATGACTGCCCCCACCCTTCTACTCCTCATCTTCAATGCGACTGTCCGTCGTCAGAACCAGGGAAACTCAACGGGAAATTTCTTGACAGGCGAATATTTGTTCGCCTACCATAAAAGACAAACAGACGTTCGTTTCTAAGGAGGAGCCATGGATGTAGCCGAGAAACTCGCCATCCTTGCTGATGCGGCAAAATATGATGTCGCCTGCACCTCCTCCGGTATTAATCGCTCTGGCGTCCCAGGAGCTCTGGGCAACGCAACCCAAGGAGGCATCTGTCATAGCTTTTCTGCCGACGGCCGTTGCATCACTCTTCTCAAAGTACTGCTGACCAATGTCTGCAGCTATGACTGCGCCTATTGCGTTAATCGCTGTAGCAACGAAGAGGTAGTGCGCACCGCGTTTACCCCGCGCGAACTAGCGGACCTTACCATAGGCTTTTATCGGCGCAACTATATCGAAGGACTTTTCTTAAGTTCCGGGGTTTTGAAATCCCCGGACTATACCACCGAACTCATGATTGAGACTCTCGAGATCCTGCGCAGTGAATATCGCTTTCGTGGCTACATTCATGCAAAAACGGTGCCCGGCACCTCGCCAGAACTCATTGCTCAGTTAGGTCATCTTGCTGACCGTCTGAGCGTAAACCTCGAGCTTCCCTCCAGCGAAAGCCTCGCGCTGCTTGCTCCTCAAAAGTCCCGGACCGACATCCTGGCGCCCATGCGCCAAATACGCGATTCCATCGCAGAAGATGAAGATACCCACGCTCTCGTCCGCAAGCGGCTTACCTATCTCACCCCAGTAGCTCCCAAAAAGAAACTGCGCGCCTTTGCCCCTGCCGGCCAAAGCTCCCAAGTCATTATTGGAGCCACTCCCGAAAGCGACTTTCATATTCTTGCGCTTTCAGCCTCCCTCTATAAGAAGGTCTCCCTTAAGCGTATGTTCTACAGCGCTTACCTTCCTGTGGTGCAAGATAAACGCCTACCCTCTACCGATGCCATTCAACTCAATCGTGAACATCGGTTATACCAAGCAGATTGGCTTTTGCGGTTCTACGGTTTCGATGTCAGCGAAATCATCGACCAAGCCCATCCCTTTCTTGACCTAGATGTAGACCCTAAAGCCAACTGGGCCCTCAACAATCTTGATTTCTTCCCCGTAGAAGTCACCA
>CAJUNI010000048.1:0-12950 GCA_910587945.1 uncultured Parvibacter sp. | reverse complement strand
AGTCAACAGCGCTCCTCTTGAAGCCCTGGTTCGCGTACCGGGTATTGGGGTGCGAGGCGCCAAACTTATTATGCGTGCCCGCAAAGAACGCGCCCTCGACGATAGCGCCTTGAAGAAACTCGGTATTGCCTACAAGAGGGCTCGATACTTTATTACTTGCAATGGGCGCTGGAATGGCTCCGGCATCAATTTTGACCGGCCAAGCCTTCGAGCGCAACTTGCTGCGCCCATTGAAGGGGGTCGTCATGGGCGTCGCAGTGCCAAAACCATTCCCGGCCAAATGAGCCTATTCGAAACGTCCGGCCCCGAAGCACCGAGCGCGGGCTCTCCTCTTCTCGTTGCGGGATAGCCATGACTGCGGATGTATTTGAAAGCTTGGCCTATCTCTACGATGGGACCACCGAAGGGCTGTTCTCAGCCATTTTTGCTACCTACGCCAACCATCAACAACCCGAAGAGCTGGCACCCGAATCTTCCCACCGCCCGCGCTTGGGGCAAACAACCCTTTTCATTCCCACCCAAGAGGATCACGCGTTTCGCGTCCAAAAAGGCCTGCGCCGGGTTGCTGGGTGGAAAGCGGCACAACTGATACTCCATGGGTCCCTTACCGATGAGCCGGACAGCCCCACTTGCATCTATAGGTGCGTGCGCCTGGCCATGGAACTGGACCGTCATCGCCCGTGCTCAAGCTGCAAGCGACGTAATCACTGTAAGGGCTTCCAAAATAAAAGTGAGCGATGCCCCCGCATTGGACAACGACTCTGCCGGGATAGCGCTGATCCCGTTATCGGAAGACTCCACCGCCTGAATCGCTCTGTCTGGAACGAGCGCGAACACGTGCTTCAGTTCGCTCGCTTTGAGCATCTGGATAGCGGGTTATGGTTTGCCCGCATAAACCCAAAAGCCAATGTTATCCCCTTGGCCATGAATCATTTCTCCGCTCGCTTCAATACCCAACCCTTTGTGCTCTACGATGAAGTTCACCAGGTGGCAGGAGTGAGTAATCACGGGCAGTGGCAGTTGGTCAACACCTCGGAATGGGATCAATCGACTCAAAGCTTGGGGTCGCTGGCGCCCGAAGAGGCAACCATGCAACAAGCCTGGCGCGCCTTTTATCACGCCATCGGCATTGAGTCCCGCTATAACCCCGAATTGCGGCGTCATTTCATGCCCATGCGCTTTTGGCGCAACTTGACCGAAATGAAGGCTCCTCTTCCATCCACAGAGCCCCCATTACCCTCAGGGGCCGACTCAGACAACCCGAGGCTTCGCTAAACCCAAGGAAGCATAACCATAGCTAGGTACCGAAGACGTAGCACCAAGCACCTAGAGCCCGGTTCCATCAAACGCGGGGATAAAGCTTTCCCGCGCCGGTTCGCCCTCCTGCCAAAAGTAATCTTCGATACCCAAAGCATCCGCATAATCGAGCAACTCTTCATACTCCTCGGGATAGACGCCACGTCCCAAGGAAGGATGGATAGCAAGGATGCGCCGAGCCCGCTCAGAACCCCCTTCAGCAGCCGTTTGCAAGACCGGAGTGTATTGACTCATGAGGGAATAGACAACGGAGTTGCCAAAACGCTCCCATAGCTCTTTAAGCGCCTGTTTGACATCGTCGCAGTGTCCGGGAAGCAGCAGCTGGCGCACCATAACACCCCGAACCATACGTCGCTGGTTGCGCAGATCGTCATAGACGGGAGCTCCCACCGAATCCACCATGGCTTCCAGCGCCCTCAGAGCTACATCCGGATAATCGGCCGCCCGGGAATACTCCTGAGCCAACCGAGATTGCGCGTACTTATAGTCAGCAAGGTAGACATCCACCAAACCCTGCTGGGCGCGAATAGCCTCTACCGTTTCATAGCTGGACGTATTCCAAACAATGGGCAGAGTTAGTCCCGCTGCCTTGGCAATCCGCAGTGCCTCATAGACCTGAGGCGCCCAGTGGGTTGCAGTTACGAGATTAATATTGAGAGCCTGCTGGGCTTGCAACTCAAGCATAATGGCCGCCAAGCGCTCCACAGAAAGCGTTTGTCCCCACTGGCCTTGGGCTATTTCAGCATTTTGGCAATAGACACAACCCAGTGGACAAGAAGAAAAGAAAATAGCGCCACTGCCATCATTGCCAGACAACACAGGCTCTTCCCAAAAATGGAGTGCCGCCCGAGCAACCCTGAGCTCATCTCCTGCACCACAGACGCCGCGCTCGCCTTCATGGCGATTCACTCCGCAGTGCCGCGGACAGAGATCACAGGAAGAAAGGGGGTCTTTGACTGAACTTGGACTAGTTGACGGAGTAGCCGAAACCATCATCGAGACCTTCGAAGAAGTCATCATCCTCTTCGTCTCTTCCCCATTCCTCTTCTTCCTCTTCAGAAGAAGCGTAGGCCTGCTCTGCGCGCGACCAATCCAACCCAGCCGCCGCGCAATCAGCTTCTTCACCATAGACCAGTGCCAACGCCGCCGGAGCTTTCTCAACACCACCAATCACGGCCAGAAGCTCCAGTAAATGCATAGCTGATTCGGTTTGCGGCAAAATCACCTCATTGTCATCAGCCGCCATCAATACCGCTGTCAACTCACCCATGAGCATCTCTACGGTATAAGCTCCCTCAAATCGGTTCTCCCGCACGGCATCCAGAATGGCTGCCCCCATGGAAGACAATACACCGGGCTGGGCATCGGCCGACCCTGCTCCCGCCACAGAACGCCGGACCGCACGGAACAATGCGTCTGCCTCGATAGCTGCTACCACCTGGGCCACTACCTGCATGGTATAGGCGGCGCGTGCTAACTGAGCAGCACCGGGACTCCCCAGCGGTACCACTGAAGAAAAGATGGCGTCTAGGATGCCCTGAGCCCGTTCAAGGCCTTGGCCTTCCCCCGCAGCAAAGCACTGAAGATTATCTTGGGCAAAGGTATCGGGTCGCGTCATATCCGCGACCATAAGCGGCGCTTCTACCATTTCTAAATCGCTTACCGTAGCCACCGCATTGAGCTCCCGAGCAAACCCGGGGGTTGTGGGAGACAGATCCACCAGAACCGTATGGGGCGCCAGTTCAGAAATGAAGCCTCCATCCCCAAAGTACAGTTCCTCAAGCTCGGTCTGCGTTGTGCAATAGGTGATAACAATATCGGCAGCTCCGGGCTCGGTCGTAGCAGCAAACCCGGCCGCCACCAAGCGATCAGCCACGTTGTTGATAAAGCGCTCGTTACCTTTATAGGCATAGCCTACTGCCACGGCTATTCCCCCTTCTTTACCTTACGCGCAATGCGATCAGAAAGCGAAAGATTCTCGCGCTTATCCGAACCCCAGAACACGACCGCCAACATACCCGGTCCCACATGACTGCCAATAACCGGTCCAATGGAGGACTCAATCACCAGGATATTGTCGTTGATCTTATGCAGCTGTTCTTTTAGGCGCTGAGCATCTTTGGGGCAATCCGAATGGCCAATAACCACGGTCTGAGCAAGAGTGCTCTCCTGAACCTGGCGCGAGAAAAATTCAGCAAGCGCCTTTATACCCTTTTTACGACCCCGGGCCACCCCAGACAAAGACAGCGTACCATCGGGAGCGATAACCAGGAGAGGCTTCACATCAAGGGCGCCTCCTACCACAGCTACCGACCCAGGAATGCGGCCTCCCCGACGCAGCGCCTCCAAATCGTCGACCATGAATTCTTCGTTGATGAAATAGCGCGCCTCTTCAGCCCACTGCACCAGCTCTTGGGCGGTTAATCCTTTTTCGTGTTGGCGAAGAGCCTCTACCACAAGCAGGCCTTCCGCCACCGATGCCAAATGGGTGTCCACTACGTAAAGCTCAGCCTCGGGATGGGCAGCAAGCACTTGGTCACGCATCATGCAAGCAATGTCATAACTACCTGACAATCCGCTTGAGAACGACAAGTACACCGAAGGCTTGCCCGTCGCAATGACCTCATCAAACACTTCTTGGAGTTGCTGCATATCCAGCTGAGAGGTAGAAGGCGTGGATCCTTTGCGCATGCGATCGTAGAATTCCTTCGCCGAAATACTCTGGAAAAAGTCATCCAGCGATTGCTCTTCATCCATGAGATAGGGGAATTTAAGCAGGTATACGTCCTCGCGGTCCACTAGCTCCGGGGGCAAATCGCAGCAGGAATCAATAATCAAATTGCATTGAGCCATAGAGGCAACATCCTTTCCTTATGACACTACGCTCGCGTTCCTAAAAACCTATGTACAGTCCAAGATGCCAAGTACTTGAATTCCTCAGGTTCTGAGGCAAAAAGCCCCAAACGAACTTCCGGAATCTCAAGCTATTTAAAACGAATATTCGCGCTCTGCCGTGGGCAGGGAAATCTTGTCTTTGATTCGTTCCATACACTCATAGGCAATGCCAATGGCGGGACCCACGTGCAAACCAATAACCGGACTTACCGGACGAACATCTACCGCAAAGCCCACCAGCGGATCAATAACAGAACGAGCCCATTCCAATGCCGGCTTCGCCTCACCAATGTAGTGCACAGCAATGCGCTTGAGACCGCCACATTGCTCAATATCCTGTTGCAAGGTTTCCACAATGCGAGCGAGGGCTTTTTTGCGCGTACGCACTTTGGCGAAGGTGGTTGCTTCTCCATCTCGTACGGTCAAAACCGGAACCAGTTGAATCAAGTTCCCGATAAGGGCGGCGGCTCCCCCAATCCGTCCTCCCGCACGCAAAAACGTTAAGGACTCCGGCGTAAACAAGAACCGTGTAGACTCGATGCCTTTTTGAACTGCTGCTGCGCATTCTTCGAGAGTTAATCCCTCATCGCGCCCATCGCAGCCGTCAAACACTGGCCAGGCCTCATCATAGCTATTGGAGGTAGAGTCAATGAGGATGCAGTGAAAGTCAATATGGTGAGCTTTTACGGCACGCGCAGCTCGAATGGCCCCATCATAAGTCCCAGACATCTTGGAAGAAATGAATACGCCGAGCACCTCATCGCCTGCCTGAGCCGCTTCTTCGAAAAGCGCTTCCAGTACCGCTTGGGAAGGTTGGCTTGAGGTGGGGATAGCATCAATCATGGAGTAGATATCTTTGTAGAACTCATCGACATCCATGGTGGCGTCCTCGTACTCCACACCTTCATGATTAACGAAGAGAGAAACTACTTCGATATCTTTCTGTTGGGCCACCTCAGCAGGGATGGAAGCCACGGAATCCGTAACGATCCTGATCATAGCGATCCTTTCTCTGGGATCCCCCAGTTATCACATTCACCCATTATCACAGAATGTCACGGAGCTGAGAGACAAGCTCACGTCTTCGCTCAAACAAACCGTAATCTAAGCCCACCGGATAGGTATGGGGATTCAAGATGCGCTTCTGACTTTCATCTAAGGATTCAAGGCCATCAATGGCTCGTTGCCGGGCAGCCATGGCACTGCGATAGGCTGGTTCGAGCACAGATTTGCCTCCACGGGCGAGCGGGTGCAAAAGCGTTTCAAAGCGCTTACCGCTTAATCGTTTCTGACGAAGATCATCAGTGGGGTCCACAATGACTTCGCGCTCATCGGCGCCGGTATTAACATCAAATACCATATCCCCGGCAATGCGACCATCTTCGTGATAGTAGCGGCGTACGTCCAGCACGCCCGGCATGGTTAGTTTCCCCGCAGATTCCGAGATCTTCAATCGATTGGTCCACTGGGTGGCCCCCGGTGCTTTTACCGCAGAAAGCTTATAGACACCTCCGAGAGTCGGCTGGTCATAGGCACAAGCAAGTTTTGTACCCACACCCCAGGCTCCCACCGGTGCCCCTTCATCCAAAATGGACTTGATGGTGTACTCGTCCAGATCATTGGAGAGCACAATGGAGCAATCTGTAAGCCCCGCTGCATCAAGCTTTGCCCGGGCCCGCTTGGCAAGCCAGGCCAGGTCTCCGGAATCAATACGAATACCCGCTAAGCGCTCACCGCGCTCTTTCATCTCCAGACCAACGGTAATCGCGTTATCAATACCTTGTTCTACGTCATAGGTATCCACCAGAAGCGTGCAGTTGGTGGGGAATAAGCGCGCATACTCACGAAATGCGGTGAGCTCGTCATCAAAGGCCATCACCCAGGAGTGGGCATGGGTGCCCGAAACCGGAATATCAAAGAGCTTCCCTGCCAAGACATCGCTGGTTGAAGCACAACCCCCGACCACGGCCGCCCGGGAAGCCCAGAGTCCTCCGAGCCCCTGGGCGCGACGCAACCCAAACTCTGCTACCGGCGCCCCCTTAGCAGCCTGGCAAACCCGCGCCGCTTTCGTTGCTACGAGGGTTTGAAAGTTAACCGCATTCAAAAGGGCAGTTTCTAGCAGCTGACATTCCATAATGGGACCAGAAACCCGAACCAATGGTTCATGGGGGAACACCACCGTACCCTCATGAACCGCATCAATATCGACCGAAAGCTCAAACTGGGCCAGGTAATCAAGGAACTTCTGGCTAAAGAGCTGACCGCCACCCGGCGCTTCTAAACTGGCCAAATAAGTAATATCACTTTCGCTGAAATGAAAGTTTTTCACCATGTCATCCAGAGCATCCATGCCACAGGCAATGGCATAGCCTCCCTTGAAGGGGTAGTCTCTAAAATACATGTGAAAACAGGCTTGTTCTTCCTTTTGACCACACTCTAGGTATCCTTGAGCCATGGTTAACTGGTAAAGGTCGGTATAGAGCGCGTAGTCCATGTTTCGAGCATCCATAACTCCGCTATCCCCCTTCAAAAACGGCGGGCGCCTCAAGCGGCACCCGCCTCCTCACTGCTTTAATTTTCAGAGCCCTTGGCGCTAGACCCACTGGATCCTTTTCGGCGTCGAGGCTTACGATGGCCCGCATCACTGCGGTTGGGCGCCCCAGCTTTTCCTGCCGTTGCGTTCTGGCCATTATCGCCCTGCCGATGCTCACGAAGCCCCGAAGACTTCTGACCGGGGCGCACTTTTGTTGTAGTGGATTTCTTGCGCGGATCTTTTGCGGTACCCGGCCGCCCTTCCCGAGGTGCACCCTCCGTAGGCTTTCCATTGCGAGAACGCCGCTGCCGCTCTTGGCGATGGGACGGGGTGCTTTGAGCCTCCCGGCTGTTCCGCGAAGCACTCCCCTCTTCAGAGCTAGCACCCAGCTTCACTGAACGTCGCGCCCGCCGCGGTTGTTCCGTCTTCTTTTCTTGAGTACTCCCACTACGCTCGGAGCGATCAGAGCGCTTGCGCCGTTTGCGGGAAGAGGATTCTTCCCCTTCATTGGACGTTTGAGCTCGGCCGCCCGTGCGACGAACCTTCCCCGCTTCCGCCAATTTATCGGAACCGGTAATGCGCTCAGCTCCAAAGGCAGAAGCTACCGAGTTACCGGCCATGACCATCGGATCTTGATAGGCCTCCCAGGCCTCAGAAGACACAGTATTCGGACGGCCACCTTCAGGATTGGGGTCAAATTCAGCCAAGGGAATACGCACTGGCTTTTCGCCCTCAACCCGCAGCGTCACAATCTCGCGCGGGACATCCAAGTCCACGACTTTTGCCGGTCCTGCTGGCGTTTGAATCGTAGCGTTTTGCTTTGGAGCGCGGCTTTTGAAGTCCTTATAGGCGTCATACTCATAGCGCAAACAGCACATCAAGCGTCCGCACAATCCGGACACCTTCTGCGGGTTCAACGAGAGATCCTGCTCTTTTGCCATACGAATCGAAACCGGACAGAATTCCCCACCGAGGCGTTTACAACATAATTCCTGGCCGCAGTGACCCAAGCCTCCAATAATGCGGGCTTCGTCGCGAACACCAATTTGGCGCATGTCAATGCGTACATGAAACTCAGCCGCTAATTTGCGAACGAGATCACGAAAATCAATGCGCTTGTCCGATTCAAAGTAAAAGACTGCTTTATCCCCATCAAAGAGATACTCCACTGAAACGGGATGCATTTCCTCATTCGCCTCTAACGCGAATTCACGAAACACCTCCAAAGCTTCCAGGGATTTTTGCTGGAGTTCTTCTGCCCGCGCGACGTCGTCGGCAGTAGCAATGCGCTCCACTGGCATCAACGGAGAACGCAGCGCTGCAATTTGCTCCTCTGTTGCTTCAAAGACCGGATCGGCAGCACGGCCAAACTCAAGACCGCGGGCCGTTTGGACAATGACCGCATCGCCCTTCACGGGCTCCAGATCTCGGGGATCAAACCACAGGGTGCGTGGGTTATAAGCTAATTCAACGGGTAAGACCCGGGTCATAGGAGAACCTCCCTAGTTTCAAAAAGCAGTGCATCAATGCACGTCTCTGGAGATACATTATAGGCGAGCGCTTCATCACAGCGGTCCACCTGGCGCAACGCCCGGGTTACGCGGGCTACATCGCTGCGCGCGGCCACCGCGTCAATTGATTCCCGGGCATCGGTGTTAATCACAAGCTCAGGAGTCCCGGCGCAAACCGCCATAATATCGCGCAGCCAGCTGCGCACCACCGATGTTAACACCCGCTGACTCTCAGCGGTTTTGGCGCTAATCCGTCGTTTATTTCGCGCTTCAATTTGGCGAATGACCGACTTCTCGAACAGGTCGCGGTTTTCTTCAAGTTCGGCTTCGAGGGCTTGACGCTCTACATCCACCGGCAGCTTAATGGCCTCCACCAATGACGCCGCATAGTCCAACACATCGGCATTATCGGCGAGTCGCAAGCTTCCCAACACATCCAAAATGCGGCGGCGAAACTCCATAGGTTCATTCTTGGGCGCATTCAAGAACGCTGCTGCCCGGGTAATAGAACCCCCGCAAGCCTCCAGCGCCCAGCGAGCCTGCTCAGTATTAGCCCCGGTATTCTGCACAATAATAGCTGCCGCTTCTGAAGCGGGAATATGGCGAAAGGGCACGATCTGGCAGCGTGACACGATGGTCGGAAGCACGCTATCCACCGTACGCCCGAGCAGAATAAACACCACATCCTCGGGCGGCTCTTCGAGCGTTTTAAGAAAGGCATTGGCAGGGGCGGTACCTAACCGGTCCACCCGATCAATGATATAAACCTTTCGGGACCCTTGAATAGGTGCAAGAGCGACATCAGCTGTGATCTCGCGGATCTGCTCCACCAAGTAGCCCGTAGCCGAAGCCGGCTCATAATAGTGCACATCCGGATGGTTTTTGTTCCCCACCCGCATACAGGCCTTACAAGCACCGCAGCCCCCACCGCGGGGACCCTTGGCTCCTTTCGGACAAAGGAGCGCCCGGGCAAAGGCATAGGCGGCAAGGGTTTTATTGGATCCCGCTGCTCCTGCAAACAAATAGGCTTGGCCCACATGATCGGACACAACTGTAGCACGCAAAAAATCACGCACTGCCGGTTGCCCTACGATATAGTCAAAGGCGTCAGCCATTACCCCTCTTCTCCTGAGCCTACATCCGCCCTGTCTGCTCCAGCGGCCTCGCTCGAGATGGGCGTTAATTCATCCGAGGAGCTACCAGCCTCAGACGCTGCTTCCTCAGAAGGGGTCACCTTCACTTGGGCTGACGCCTGAGCACTCTGACGATCTCGCGCGTGTTTCACCGTGCGCCCATGGTCAACGGCGGCCGCCAAGGCCCCGGGACTCTCAAGGATGGCCTCCAAGAAGGGGAAGTCCGCTTGCAGGGCTTCCAGAACCGCTTGAGCAGTTTGAATGTGCGACCCCGAAGAGTCGATTAGAGCCACCCGCTCCGGTTCAGCCTCGGCCAGGGCGAAAAATGCCTGGTCTACCTTTTGGTGAAAATCGAGACCTGCTGATTCAAGGCGATCGGCTTGACTGTGGGCCGTAGCTCGCTGCAATCCCTTATCTGCTCCACCGCAGATAAACAGCAACGTTTTATCCGGAGTAATACCCTGAGTAGCAAATCCATTAGCCTGGGCAATGAATTCACTATCAAGACCACGACCGGCCCCTTGATAGGCCAAGGTGGAATCTGTAAAGCGATCGCAAAGCACTACTGCCCCTCGCGCAAGCGCCGGAGCAATTACCTGTTCTACCAATTGCGCTCGCGCTGCTTCGTAAATGAGTAGTTCCGCTCGATCCGATAATTCGCTATGGGCCGGGTCGAGCACCACCGCCCGCAAGGCTTCGCTTACGGCCGTACCACCTGGTTCGCGCAGACGCACTACTTCAATACCATGATCGGCCAAGAGGTTTTCCAGGATGCAAATATGAGTGGACTTACCAACCCCTTCGCCTCCCTCAAAGGTAATAAAGTATCCCTGAGCCATTAGGCCGTAACCTCCCCTGGCTGAGTGGCACACTGACGCACCGCTTGGGCGACGGCATCAGCAATCCGCGGGTCAAAGGGATCCGGCATAATGAAGTCCTCACTCAATTCCTCCGGCGATACCAAATCGGCCAAAGCTTGAGCCGCGGCCAATTTCATAGGCTCGGTAATGCGCTCAGCCCGGGCCTCAAGGGCGCCTTTAAAAATGCCGGGGAAAGCAATGACGTTATTGACCTGATTGGGGAAATCCGAACGTCCGGTGCCCACCACACGAGCTCCCGCAGCCAGTGCTTCGTCGGGGAAGATTTCAGGCACAGGATTTGCCATCGCAAACACAATGGGATCCTTTTTCATAGACGAAATCATGGCAGGAGAAATTACCCCCGGCGCAGAAACGCCAATAACAATGTCGGCATCTTTGAGCGCATCGGCTAACGTGCCATGAATGTCTCGTGGATTAGTGCATTCAAGCATAGCCCGTTGGGCCTCATTGATAGTGGTGGAGGTAGAACTAATGATGCCATCAATGTCGCAAAGCACCACGTCCTCAAAACCATAGCGCACCAACAACTTAGCGATAGCAATGCCGGCAGAACCGGCGCCGTTAACCACCACCCGGGAATCTTGAGGGCTGCGTCCAGTCAAGCGCAGAGCATTGATGATGCCGGAGAGCACCACAATGGCCGTGCCATGCTGATCATCATGAAAGACGGGAATATCGAGGGCGTCATTGAGTCGTGCTTCAATTTCAAAACAGCGCGGGGCCGAAATATCTTCCAGATTGATACCGCCAAAGGCCGGAGCTAAATTAATACAGGCTTGAATAATCTCTTCCGTGTCTTGGGTATCCAAACAAATGGGCACGGCATTAACATCGCCAAAACGCTTAAAGAGAACTGCTTTCCCCTCCATAACGGGAAGAGCTGCCCGGGGGCCAATGTTTCCCAAACCAAGCACAGCACTGCCATCGGTAACCACCGCAACGGTGTTTGCTTTGGCTGTATAGTCATAGACCGCCTCGGGGTCTTGGGCAATAACCTTGCACGGTTCTGCAACGCCGGGGGTATAGGCACAGGCTAAATCGTGGCGAGTTTCTAACTCCATAGTTGGTTGCGTGGCAATTTTTCCGCCCCATTGACGATGAAGTTCGAGTGACTCTTCCGCAATATCCATAGCCGATGCTCCTTCTACTCACAATACAACTGGTCTATTGTAAACTACCCGCGTTCAAGCTCAGAAACCAGCGGCGGATTCCGTCGATTCTTAACATCCCGCTGGCGGTAACGGTCGAGCGAGACGTCCCAGATGGTCTACACTGCCTTAGAACCCATTTCTATTAATCAAGCACGGGAACACTATCCCCTGGTGTTAGGAGATCTATGAACTCTTCTCCCCGAGACTTTGAAGGTGCCACTCCTCAAAACGATCATCCGGCAACCCAAACCGCAGCCGGCACGGTCCCCGAGTCAGACCTTAATGCAGAGACCGTTGCCACAGCCGTCTTTGAGGCCATTCGTCAATGCGCTATCACCCTGCGCCCTGACGTGGTTGACGCCCTTAGCCAGGCTCTGGATACCGAGACCAATCCGCGGGGAAAACGGGTACTCGAACAAATTCTTGAGAATGCGGCCATTGCTCAAGGCGATGGCGTCCCCCTTTGCCAAGATACGGGAAGTGTCTGGATATGCCTTGAGTTAGGCGAAGACCTGGTAGTTCCCGGAAATCTATTATCCCAGGTAAACGACGCGGTAGCCCGAGCCTATCGTGATGGGGGCTTACGAATGAGCATCGTTCGTGACGCCCTCATTGATCGCACCAACACCCAAACCAATACCCCGGCCTTTACAGAAGTTCAGTTTCGTCCCGGCAATGGAGCCACTCTCCACCTTATGCTCAAAGGCGGCGGATCCGATAACGCCTCTCGTGTGGTCATGCTCCCTCCCGGAGCCGGCATTGAAGGCATCCGCCAAAACGTCCTAGCTTGTGTTAAAGAGAAGGCGGCTAATGCTTGCCCGCCTTTAGTTATTGGGCTCGGCGTGGGTGGAACCTTCGATAAAGTAGCCGGCTTGGCCAAGCATGCCCTATTGCGCGACGTAGGCGAACGTTCCCCCGAACCAGCCATTGCCGCCCTTGAGGATGAATTGCTCGAAGCCGTCAACAGCTTAGGTATCGGACCTGGCGCTTTAGGGGGCAACACGACCGCTCTCTCTGTGGCCATCGAAACCGCCCCCTGCCATATTGCTGCCTTGCCCTTAGCCATCAATCTTGGTTGCTGTGCCATGAGAAGCTATTCAATTGATTTGATTCCTTGGACTTCTAGGAGCGCCTCATGAATGAACCCCGCTCACTCACTCTGCCCTTAACCCCTGAGGTGCTCGCCACCCTTCGCGCCGGTGATGAAGTATTACTCTCCGGTCCGCTCTATACCATGCGCGACGCGGGCCATGAAAGGGCGTTGACAGCGCTCAACGAAACCGGCGAACTTCCCTACTCGTTAGCCGGACAAACGCTCTTTTACGCCGGCCCTACCCCTGCGCGGGCAGGACGTCCGCTTGGCTCAGTAGGACCTACCACGGCCTCTCGCATGGACTTTGCCACCCCAGCGCTCATGAAGGCCGGTATTGTGGCTTGTATTGGCAAAGGGAAGCGATCGCCTGAAGTGGCTCAAGCGTGCCAGGAAACGGGGTCGGTCTATTTTGCGGCCATTGGAGGCATTGCTGCTC
>CAJUNI010000047.1:14297-18121 GCA_910587945.1 uncultured Parvibacter sp. | reverse complement strand
TTTTGCCCCTACCTGCACAGGCGATGGTATTAAAGCTGGCATTTGGGCTGGTGCTGTCAAGGATCCTGAAGCAGCGTCAATGATTTTTGATCGCGGTTCAGTGGCTCCAGGGGTTAGTTGCGGCTATATTGGGGAAGGGGAAGGTCGCATGCTCCCGGGCACCATTTTCCAAGAGAACATTGGCAGCCAGCCTTTCATGAAAGTCAACCGTCATGGCAAGCGCTTTGTAAATGAGTCTATGCCCTATGACTTCATGTGCAATGCTGCTGGCCAGCAACCGGGTGGTGTGTGGTGTCAAGTTTTTGACGCTAATGCGGCGGAGGATATTCTTCGCTTCGATACCATTGGCTGCTCTGCCTTCGCTAAGCAAATGATGGCGGCAGGAAT
Organism: uncultured Parvibacter sp.; assembly: GCA_910587945.1. Classification (GTDB taxonomy): domain Bacteria; phylum Actinomycetota; class Coriobacteriia; order Coriobacteriales; family Eggerthellaceae; genus CAJUNI01. The sequence continues at coordinate 17,734 of CAJUNI010000047.1, read as the reverse complement.
GCCCATTGATGAATTTTGCGAAGCCTCGCTCGAGCAGGGAATCATGGTTAAGGCGGATACGCTGGAGGAACTCGCAGATGCCATGGGATTTGAGGGTTCGGATAAAGAGGCATTTTTGGATCAAGTAGAACGCTACAATGCCCAGTTTGATGCTCAGTTAGATGATGACTTTGGAAAAGAAGCCTATCGCTTGTCCGCAATTCGCCAAGCTCCGTTTTATGGTTGCTGGTTTGGCGGTACATTGCTTACTACCATTGATGGGTTGCGTATCAATAAGCATTGTCAGGTTCTTGATCAGTCAGATGAGCCTATTCCTGGACTCTATGCGGCAGGGGACGTTTCAGGCAGTTTCTTTAGTGGTAACTACCCCGAGTACATTGTAGGAGTTGCTTGTGGTCGCTCGACGACCCAGGGTCGCCACGTGGCCCGTTATCTCGCTGGCGAGATTTCCTAAGGAGGCCAGTAATGAGCGAAAATGAGTCCAAGCGACCTCGTAAACGTTGGTTTAGTGCGGTAATGGTAGTAGTAGTGGTGCTGGTTGTTGCCTGTGCGGGGTTATGGGCATGGCATGAGCAGCCAAGCTTTTGTAGCGCTATCTGCCACAGTCCCATGGATAGTTATTTACCTACTTATGAAGCAGAGCCGGGCCAGCCGACGGTCGATAAATGGGGTAATGAAGTAGCGGACGCTGCAGGCATGATGGCTGCCTCTCACCGCGCTGAAAATGGCGATACCTGCATGAGTTGTCACGTGCCTACTCTTGGGGAGCAGGTATCTGAAGGGATGGCTTGGGTTGCTGGCAATTATTACGATCCTCTCGACGAGCGATCACTGACCGAATTGACGGCCGCTCGTGGCCTCGAAGGGGATGAGTTTTGTCTTAACGAAGCCTGCCACAACTACACACGCGACGAGCTCGTGGAACTTACCTCCGATCGCGCCTTTAACCCCCATGTGGCTCAACATGAGGAGCGCGCTTGCTCTGATTGCCATAAAGCCCATCGTGCTTCGGTTATGGTGTGTTCGCAATGCCACACCGAGGCGGAAGTACCTGAGGGCTGGATTAATCCCGTTGAAGATTTAATGCTTCTGAAGCCAATCGCTATTCCAGAGAACGGATAACCAAAAGAGTTTGCCGAGAGTTTCACCCTCCATGCAAAGGACCCGCTTCGGTGGGTCCTTTGCATAGGTTTCTGAAATTGTCTCTGCTGGGGGTGTATCCCGCAGTGGGCGAGACAATAAAAAACGAACACCCGGCAAAAGGGTGTTCGTCTAATTCTTGAATGGTGGAGGCGCGGAGAATCGAACTCCGGTCCATACTAAATCGTCCATAAGGCGCTACAAGCTTAGTCAGTGATCAAAGTTTAGAAGCGTTGCAGTTCACAGACAGACGTTAACGCTTCGAGCCGGTTCAATCTTTTCTTCAACTATACCGACTACGGGTTGAAGAGCATTCCCCTGAAATGATGCCGCCCAAGGGTCGGGGAAATCCCAAGGTTGACAGCCAGGTACTATTAAGCAGCCATGGCGAGCGCCGGAGCGCTCTGAGTGTTCTTTTTGCCAATTAACTTGACGGTACCCCTGTTTAACGTGGCGAGGAGACCACGACTTGCTCCTTATGTTGGACTTACCATGTCGAAACCAGTCGCCCCCATAGAATGTTTATGATAGTGGCAAAACACTCAAAAGAGGAGGTTCATTCTAAGTCACCTTAAGCTTCTGTCAAGAAATCCGTGGATTGACTGTGATGAATAGTATTCTCTACGGAAAAAGGTGACACACTATGCGAAAGTGCATCCGCAGAATAATTATCATTGAACTACAATGATGAGCAAATATCTCCCGCACGTTTTTCGAGAGTTGAGATGGCGAAACACGCAGCTAAATACAGCAGAAAAGACTACAGCAAGGACGATTCGGTAAAAAAGGCGGCAGGGCGTTCTGATAAGCAGGACGCCAGTAACGCTGTGCCTAAAACCGTTACTCTCGCTGAAGCCAACAAGAAGGCAAAAACTCGCAAAACCGTAGCCATTGTCCTGGGCTCTATTGTGGGTGTTATCGCGTTGGTGTATTTAGGGGGAGTTCTTGTCTTTACGAATCTCTTCTTCCCCCAAACCCGTATTGCCGATATCGATATCTCGTTAAAAAATGCCGATGAAGTTCATGACATCTTGCAGTCAACGATGGATGACTACAAGTTTAAAGTCCAAGGGGAGGGGCTTGATATTACTATCACCTCTTCTCAGGCTGGCATGTCGTTAGATAGCCAAACCATTACCGAAGATATGCACTCGCGGGTCAATCCGTGGGCTTGGCCCGTAGAGGTTTTTACAGAGCATGATGAAACCGAGAGTCTGGTGGCAAGCTATGCCACCAACGATCTCTCGGGTATCTTGGCTGCGGCAGCCGACCAGGTGAATGCTTCTGCTAAAGCACCGGTAAACGCAGCCATTGCCTTTGACGAAACTAAAGGAGCCTATGTGATAACCCCTGAAGAAGGGGGAACTATGATCAATCCTGAGGCTTTGGCGGAAGTGGTTTCAGCTAAGGCGGCGGTTTTGACGCCGGTAATCACAGTGGACTCTTCGGTCTTGCAAACGCCCACGGTCTATCGTGATGATCCACGCCTGGCTGAAGCGCTTGAAGCGGCCAATCAGCTGGTGCGAGCAAAGTTCAATTTAACCTTAGGCAATGACGTGGTTGCGACGGTAGATAGCAATTTGTTGTCCCAGTGGATCACTCTTGATGAAAACTATACCGCCACACTAGACGAAGAGGCCATGGTGGCCTGGGCCACAGAGTTGGCTCAAAGCTGTAACACCATTGGCAGCGAGCGCACCTATACCCGCCCTGACGGAAAAGTGATTACCGTTAAAGGGGGAGACTACGGATGGTCCGTGGATGTGGACGCCGCGGTGCCGCTTATTCAAGAGGCTGTTTGGTCTGGAGCTACGGGGGATTTAGCCCTGCCTACTAAGCGAGCAGGCGGCGCATGGCAAGGCCGAGGAGCTCAAGACTGGTCAAATCGCTACATTGACGTTGATCTAACGGAGCAAAAGGCCCGCTTCTACGGAGACGATGGGTCTATCATTTGGGAAAGCGATATTGTTTCCGGCAATCCTACCCAGGGTAATGGCACTCCCCAAGGGGTCTACTATATTAAATCCAACGATGGCGCTTCGGAGCTTATTGGCTTGAAGCCCGATGGAACTGAAGACTACCGGACAAAGGTAGACTTCTGGATGCCGTTCAAGGGCAACTCCATTGGGTTCCATGACGCCAATTGGCAGAGCTCGTTTGGAGGAAGCCGCTATACCTATGCCGGAAGCCACGGTTGCATTAATTTGCCTCCAGCTAAGGCAGAAGAGCTTCATGGCCTGCTCCAGGTCGGAGATGCCGTAATCGTTCACGGGTAAGGCAGGGAATTAAGCTATGAC
>CAJUNI010000047.1:363-14287 GCA_910587945.1 uncultured Parvibacter sp. | reverse complement strand
ACTTCGGACTCAAAGAACTATCGCCATATTGCGGTTAATGCAGACGAAGAAGATATTGTCATTCAGGCAGGTTCAAAGAAGTCTACCTCACGTGGACCGGTAATCCCTGATAGCTCTAAGGCGGCATCGACTTCCGTTGAAGTAACACCAGCGGAATCGGCGGCGCCAGCATCGGCTTCGTCCTCAGATGCAGCTCAGGCAAACACAGCTCAGGCTGCGCCTGCCCAGCCTCAACCCAAGAAGCCGACAGATGAGATTCCTGAAACTACGTTAGAGGATCTTAAAGGGGGAAGCTCCACCACACAAAAGGTGATTATTGTAGTGGCCGTACTGGCCATTGTTGCCTTTGTGGCCTGGACCATCCTCCACTAACCTTGCCCTAGGCCCTAAGAGGCCCCAGGAGCGGTATCATTAGACCAATAATGCCTAAGAACTTCATTGTCCATGATAGACAGGAGATTGACCATGAGCGAAGCCTCTGTATCCTCAGGAAATCAGATGGATCCGACTCAACAATCGCCCGAAGATGACACCGTTGTAGTAAGCGAATCCGATAGATACCAGGGGGTTGAAGAACCCTTTGAAGGCTCCCCGGAGCGTGAAAGCGCCCCGGTAGATTCGGCCCCCGGAACGAGCACTCTTGCCAAAGTAGATTCCAATCCTGAGGCAAAAGCGGCACGGGGAAAGCATGGGCGTCACGCAAAAGTTGCCGCGGAAGAGCCTCTGTCCAAAAAGGAAGCAAAGCGGCAGAAGAAACAGCGCGACAAGCAAGAGCTGCCTGCCTATATGAAAAAGTCGAAGCGTATGCGACGCATCTTGATTGTGGTACTCATTCTGCTGGTGGCTCTGTTTGCGGCTGGCGCTTACTTCACCTGGCAATTGCTGCAAGAGGCCGCTTCGAATGCCCAAGAAATCACCCAGCAAGATACCTCTTCGGTAATTGTGGATGACGATGGTACGGATGCCACTACCACGGCAGTCAAGACTATGACCATGCCCAACCTTACCTCTATGCTTGGTCAGAATGTTGAAAGCGTTATGACCAACTTGCAAAGAGGATGTCAGATCACTAGCGATCTCCCGGTACAAGAAGAGGGCAGTCCTATTGTTGAGGAAGTGCGTCTTGCGCTTACGGAAGACGCCACGGATTCTCAAACCGGAACGCCTACGGTGTATCTCGGCTTAAATGAAGAGGCACTGGTGATTCAGGCTGGTTGCTCGGCCTCGGCTTCAGCCCTGGGTTATGGGGCAGTGAGCTTTGCTGATGCCGTAACCAATGAGCACATCATTGAGAATACGCTGCGTGAGGCAGGGCTTTCCGTAGAAGACGGCGCGGTATCCTTGCCGGAGGATTCAGCTACCTATTCCACCTATGCTGAAGATGGTACGACGTTGCTGCGAGAGTATTGCTCCTTTAGCGGTGTGTCCGAGGCTGATGGTTGCGAATGGTCGGCAGTGCTTTCCTATGATTACTCTATGACGCGAGCTACGGCTAACCTTTCTGATACCGTTCGCACCGTTTATGTATATATTTCTTGGGTCTAAGAATCTTTTCTTGTCAGAACTACGCGAGACCGCTAAACTGGACAAGCTGTTTTCAAGTGAGGATTTCCCTCCACCTAGTTCGGCTGAGGCTGATGGGTTTCTTGAATAGATGGATGTATTCATCCTTTGAGTATTCTTGATACCCGTGGGCGCAACGCCGCGGGTATTTTTATTCTAAGCCTTCGGGCAGATGAGGAGGTGAGCGCCATAGCCGCTCAAGAGCCGAGATTGAACGATGAGATTACGGTACGTGAATGCCGTCTCATTGATTTCGACGGCAACCAACTGGGAGTCTATCCCACGGCTCAGGCTCGTCGTGTCGCCGAAGAGGCAGGCTACGATCTAGTCGAAATTGCCCCTAATGCTAATCCGCCAGTATGTCGCATCATGGACTACGGAAAGTTCAAGTACGACCAGGCTATTAAGGCAAAGCAGGCTCGTAAGAATCAAAGCAAGGTCGAAATTAAGGAAATGAAGTTTCGTCCGAAAATTGATGTGGGTGACTACGAGACCAAGAAGAAGCATGTACTTCGCTTCTTAGAGGCAGGGAACAAGGTAAAGATCACCATTATGTTCCGCGGCCGTGAAATGGCTCACCCCGAGCAAGGTTTGTCGATTTTAGAGCGTTTAGCTGACGATCTAAAAGATATTGCGGTTATCGAGAATCAACCCAAGATGGAAGGCCGCAATATGCATATGCTTATCGCCCCGCTTCCTGCGGCGGCGCGCAAGAAAAAGGATGCTACGAAAGACGAAGGAAAGGACGAATAGTCATGCCAAAGATGAAGACGCACCGCGGCAGTGCCAAGCGTTTCCGCGTTACCGGTTCTGGCAAAATCATGCGTGCGAAAGCATTCAAGAGCCACATTCTGACCAAGAAGAGCCAGAAGCGTAAGCGTAATTTCCGTCATGAAACCGAAATTGCCGAGGCCGATAAGAAGGTCGTGTCTCGCAACCTTGGTCTTCGCTAATAACAAAGGGAGTGATTAAGCAATGGCTCGTGTAAAGCGTTCAATTCATGCCCGCAAGAAGCGCCGCACTGTTCTTACGCGCGCAAAGGGTTACTATGGTGCAAAGTCTCGTTCTTATCGTGCAGCAAAAGAGCAAGTACAGCATTCTTTGCAGTACATGTATCGCGATCGCCGCAACAAGAAGCGTGAGATCCGCCGTCTCTGGATTACCCGTATCAACGCAGCTGCTCGCCTGAACGGTCTTTCCTATTCCGTGTTTATGAATGGCCTGAAGAAGGCTGGCGTTGAGTTGGACCGCAAGGTGCTGGCCGACATGGCTGTCAATGATCCTTCCGCTTTTACCGCGTTGGTAGAGGTTGCGAAAAAGGCTCTCTAAACACTCAGCTTGCAAAGGTAGCTTGTAATAAAAAATCCCCTCCTGAGAGGGGATTTTTTTGTGCTTGCTAGAGGAGCGTTAGTGCAGGAATGCGCGCAGCCTAGGCCCAGATTGCCTTCATGAAATCAGCGTAGGCGTCGTCAATGATAGAAGCGGTGCGACCTACTAATTCGGCCACAACGGGACCGGCGGTGTTGATGTCGATGATGGCATCGCTCTCGGCAATGAGATCGTTGTCGTCATCAAGATAGAAATGAACCCAGCGGAAGCGCCGATTGTTTTCGTTGAGACAGATCAGCATCTGCGCGGTTTTTTCTGCAGGGACTGAGGCAATGGGAGACGTGACAATCTGAATGCTCTCAGCATCGTTGTCTACAAAAACGTTAATGCGTACGTGATTGTAGGAAAAGTCGCCTCCGCCAAAGTTCAGCGCGAGCAGGGGTTTATCGAAATCTTCAATGCGATCATAGCGTAAGCCTTGCTCAGTAAAACCAGCTTCGATTGCATCAGCAACGGCTTCGGGTGTAGTCATAATTGCTCCTCACCTATACGGTATTACGTGACTGTTTGTAGTCTAGCCTATGGGGCGGCTCTCAGTGTTGAGGATATGCTCACATTCTTGAAGAAGCTGAATGATCTGAGGGTCACGTGCGGGGGTAGAGGTCGCCTCACTTGTCTCTTCTTCGGCACTAGTCGTGCCGCTTGAACCCGCTTTAGTATCTTGGCTTTTCTGGGAGGCTCCCAGGGCTTCTTGAAGGCTGGCAAGAAGATCTTTTTCTTCGGGAGTTTTATCACTCATGACGATGATCCTTCCAAAGGGAGACAATGGTTTCGCCGTCAAGTGTTCCATTCTCGAGCAATTGTTCGACGAGTTTCAATAGACAGGATTCCTGTTCTGTCAGTATAGCGACGGCATGATCGAAGGCTTCTGCTAGCACCTCGTTCATGGCATTAAGGACGGGTGTTGGTAAGTCAGTGAGGGCTGGCGTGGTTGTTCGTGCAGAAGTGCGGGGGGCCACAAATTGCACCAACCCTGCATCGGACATGCCATAGGTGGCAGCCCACGCACGGGCTAAATGAGTGGCTTGGGTAAGATCACTGCTATTTCCTGCTGACCACGCTCCAAAGAACTGCTTTTCGGCTGCCATGCCCGCCAAAAGCATAGACAATTCTGAGCGAATCCGAGCATCAGTGGGCAGGGGAGGGAGTGATTTTTCGTGTTGAACGTACCCCAAGGCCCCGGTGCCTTCTTGTTCGATAGTAACGCGAATGATGTCGGTCTGCCCGGTTTCCTCAAGTCCTACTAAGGCATGGGCGGCTTCGTGATAGGCCACCCGTTGGCGCGCCTCATCGGCAGAAATATCAGAGGGATCATAGATATCATTGGCCACAAGTTTGCAAAGTTCATCAATGGTAGGAACATCTGCTGACGCAAGATCTTGAGGGTTACCACCGCGAAGCGCTTTATGGGCAATGGTTTCTTGAATGAGCCGGTCGACGAAGCGACCATTGCCGAAGTTCTCAACGTTGTGGAAGTAACGCAGGGCGTCTTCGGCTTTTTCAACTACGGAGTCATCAAAAGTAAAGCCCGCTTTTGATAGTTTGAGCGAATACATTTCTGCCAATTCTTTGGGCTCGTAATCTTCGAAATGGAGGGTATAGCCAATGCGCGAGGCAAGTCCGGGATTGGCATCTATGAATTGCCGCATGGGAGCCTCATAGCCGGCAAACATGACGGTGAATTCTCCCTTGTGGTCTTCCATGGCTTTCACGAATACGGCCAAGGCTTCGCGTCCTGAGCTGGTTTCAAGGAGGGCGTAGGCTTCGTCAATAAAGAGAATGCCGCCTAAGGAGCGCTCAATAATTTTGCCTGTTTCTTGGGACGTACCACCGACGTAGCGACTCAACAGGTCTTTGGCTTCGATTTCGACAAATTTATTAGAGGGCACAGCGCCTACGGTAAAGAGAATGGAAGCTAAAATGCGCGCCACCGTGGTTTTGCCAGTACCCGGGTTGCCCGTAAGCACCATAGATAAGTTGCTGTCAGGAAGCTGCAGTCCCGCCTGACGAGCTTCTTCGCGATAGGCAGAAACACGCTCGATAGTCTTAACAGTTTCCTTGATATCCTTCAGGCCTACCAGATCGCTCATAAGCTCTTCCGCAGTGCTTTCATAGCCTTCAACGCAGTCCATCAAGGCGCGGCGGTCGGGAATATCTTTGGCTTCTAAGGTCAAAGACGGAGAAGCGGTGTCGGTGTCTTCGGAGGAGATGCCGGTCGCGTGGTTAATAATGGCGCGTTGGAGCACATCCCGGGCAAACCGTCCATTGCCGAAATGCTTGAAGCGACGGAAGTAAGCAAACAGGTCCTGGAGCTCCTCTTCCACTGCCGCTTCGGCAGAAAATCCTGCTCGACTCATTTCTTGATTGAAGATTTGGATGAGCTCGTCGACGGAGAAATCGTCAAAGTGGAAGCGATAGCCAATGCGTGAAGCGAGACCGGGATTAATCTCAAGAAAATCTTCCATTTCGCGTTCGTAGCCCGCAAGGATCAAAATTAAGTCCTTGCGGTAGTCTTCCATGAGTTTTACCAATTCCGCTAAGGCTTCTTTAGCGAAGCTCGCTTCGTTATCGCGGTTTGGGGCTAAGGCGTAGGCTTCGTCAATGAAAAGAACGCCGCCCCGCGCCTTCGTCATCACTTCGGCTACTTGCTTATCGGTGTGGCCCACGTAGCGCGCAATGAGGTCTTTGGAGGTCACTTCCATAAACTTGTTTTGCGGGATGATACCGATTTTGTACAGCATCGTGGCAATGATGCGGGCTACCGTGGTTTTGCCGGTACCGGGATTGCCGTAGAACACCATATGCATGCTTGAAGATGGCATGGTGCAGCCATGACCTTGAGCGTGTTTAGCAAACAGAGCATAGGATTCAAGATCGCGGATTGTGCGCTTCACCGGCTCTAGTCCCACAATGCCATTGAGCATTTCGTCGAGGGAAGAAGAGCGGTAGCGGCTGCGGGGCAGCGTTAACACACCCGAGGCATTGGATGTTTTTGCCAGATAGTCGGCCAGTTCGACGCCACGGAACGGCAGAACATCAAGGTTGAATTCCACAAAGCCAATGAATCGATCGCGAAATCCATCATCGGCGGATTCCTTTAGGTGCGGGTCGAGCTCATCCAGATAGAGGCTATAGATATCGGACGCGGAAAGTCCTTCGAGGTTGAGACGATGATCGCCCATGAGAAGCTCGAGGGTGGGCGACATACCTAAGAAGCGCGTGATCTCAGCATCGGTGCCTGAAAGAATGAGATAGCGATTATCCACTACGTGGCCGAACCGCTCCACAATGTAGCGGGCCGAAAAATCACGTTCGTAGTCGATGTCGAAGAAGTCTCCCAAGCGGTCTACCACATAAAGCGTATGGGCCTTGAGATTCTCGTCATGGGTGGCGCGAAATACCGCCTCCGCTTCATTGACTGAGCGCATAAGTGTACCAATGTGAAGTCGCTCTACCGCGTTCTCGTTGATCTTTCCCAACTTCTCGAGAATATGGGCCAAGTCAGCTACAAAACTATCAAGATACGAAGGATCGTCTACGATCAATACACCAGAAAAGTCGTTTTCCGATCGCGAAAGCAAGAGATTTAAAGCGCTTTCAGAATGAGGTAAACGAGGGGTCCATAAACTGCGAAAACGGGCAATATCCTGGGAAATATCGAGAGATTCAGAATAAAGCGGAATGACCGAGGAGCCCAAATCTGTGAGGGCTTGGAAACAAGCCGCGAGTGCAAAGGGGCAGGTAGTACACCCACATTGTCCGGTAGAGCAGAGAAGCCCTGGGTTGTCGCGTAATAATACGGCACCCCGGTGTAGCGGGAAGGTGCCGTTGAGAAGCGAGCACCCATTGACACCCGTCAACGGCTCTACGCACAGGGCGGCTGTCTCTTGGTTTTCGACTGCATAGCCAAAGGCGCCCGCAGGGAGCGCTTGATCGGAAAGTACGGTGATGATTCCCTGGTCATAAAGGCTTGCCGCGCAACCCACAATGGTTTCATCGGCATCGGAGGCCCCGTCTAAAACGGATTCAATATCGGATCGACTAAAGGGAAGCTTTTTGAAGTCAAACATAAAAACCTCGCTGACAAAAGAACTATTTCAAGGGAAGCCGGGACGAAGGGAAGAGGGTAATCAAGGCGCGAGTAACATCGCTAAGACTCTTCTGATTGAGCCCTAGGCTCGGTACCGCTGCTCGCATCAGACGGTCGATCGGATGACTCTCGATAAAGAGCACGAATGCCATCAAGCCATTCGGTGTAATGGGTAATAAGGGATGTGGGCTGTTCAACGGTAATTTTTGAGCCGAATTGAGCAAGCCATCCAAAAAGGGGTCCGCTTTCTATCACCGGAGCGTGAACACGGGCGTAGCCATTGCCTAGGTTGGAAGATTTCACATCGCGTCCGAATCTATCAATAATGGCGCCCATTATTTCCTCCTCCACTTTTAACGTGGTGTAGGTAATCTCGCCGCCGAACATGCCGAAGGATTGCCCTTCATAGCGGGAGGGGTCAAAGGTGGCAATGCGCTCGTTGTGTACGGCCTTTTCGTCAGAAATGAATAAACCGGTCATGCGATCAACGCGATAGTTGGAGAAATCGTCATGGCGTTCGCTATAGCAGATCGCGTAGTAATAGCCATCGGAATAGACTAGGCTCACCGGGGTGAGCACGTAGGGTTCGCCATTATGCTGGATCTTGCGTCGCTTGGCGCTGTCGTAACGGAAGTAATGAAACTGGATTTTGCGATTGCTACGAATGGCGTCGTGAATGATATCGACCGCACTAAAGACACTTTCATTTTGCATCTTGATACGGCCCTCTACGTGGATATGGCTGTTGAGTCCTTCGGTTTGATGGCGAGATCCCAGCTGTTTTAAGGAGTCCACCAGCTTGGCGGATTTTGACTGAGTAAGAAAGCGGGAACTTTGCACGGCATCCACAAGGAGCATCAGCTCGGCTTGGGTGAAGGTGCGACTGGCGAGTCCATAGGATACGGGGCGCCCAGGGTAGCGCTTGATATCAAGGCCGAAGCTTTTGAGCGCCTCGAGGTCGCGATAGAGCGCTTTTCGTTCCGCGGTAATACCGCGATCTGATAAACGCTGGAGCAGCTCGTTCATGGTCAAGCCGTGAAGAGGATCAGTCTCTTCGTGGAAGATGCGCACCAAATATAACAGCTTGAGCTTGCCTTGTTCTTGGGCCATGGTCGAGCCTTTCCGTAGGTTGACGTGGGGGAATTATAAAAGAAGCCAAGGTCAGCACTGGTGGGATCAGAAAAATCTCTGGGCAAAATGTACCAAATAGGGGACAGAAAGAAACCAGCGGGTCTCTAAGATAAGCAACCATGACAACAGGTTTGTAGTGAAGGAGGATGTCATGGCGTGCTCAATTGTGACGTTTAAACCCCAAAGCCAGTCAATCCCCGTAGCGGTTTCACCGGTGGTGCTCTTTGATCGCACGGTTGTTGCAGGAAGCTCTCACGTACGTTGGGATGTTCCTTGGGAGACAGTGATTGCGGCAGGTACGGAGCTTTTTCTTGAATGGGATGAGGGAAACCCCTTTGATCCTTGGGCCTGTGAAGTGCGCGTAGCTACCGGCCTGCGCATTGGTTATGTAAGCTGCGAATGCAATCAAGTGGTAGGCCGTCTTCTAGCAGCCGGTCGTGATGTTCGTGCGTTTGTGGTGCAGGCAGAGGCTATTGAAGGTTGGGTGCGCATTGAAATGGAAGTGGTGCTCTATGACTAAGGCTTCTCTTTTGTGTAAGGACCAGGCGCTTCCGGTGGGGTTTCATTTACGGCTTGCGGCCGCATTATTTGGAGCCCCGAGTGTGGGTCGGGCAGTGGGACGCGCCCAAGCAACCTTTATGCCGCATTGGTTTCAGGGCCGGTGGTGGCAGCGGCGGCGCAGTGCCACACCGGTCTATGCCTTGGATTGCTCCAAGTACAAAGAGCTTCCTCGGATTTGGCTGAGTGAGCCCTACTTCGATGGTACGCAAGACTCTGAGGATGGTCGCATTTTTACCGCCGTTTATCCCAATGGCTATGATCGAGATGGCGCCCGGGCCTACGAGTTGGCAGAAACGCTGTTCGCTGAGGCCCTTGCGTATCCTGAGCAGTCTTCGAGTCAGGGACGTGATTGCTACCGTGCCTGCGAAATTCTCTACCTCCATAGCGCACGTAAGGGCTCCTCTAAGGCGCTGGTACGCCTCGGAGTGATCTATCGCGATAACCTCTGTGCGGGTCGTTATTGGGGCTTAGAGGATGAAGGGCTGGGAAGTCCACACCCGCGCTGTCCTCATTATTGTTCGGCACTGCAGTTGCAACGGTGGGCGATCCGCTGTTTTCAAGAAGCAGCCGATCGCGGGTCTGCAGAAGCCTGGTGCTATCTGGGGGATCTGTTTGCTGCTATCGGCGGGAAGGCACTCACGAATCAAGCCTACGAATGCTACACCCAAAGCTATCGCATGGCTGAACCCCAATCCTGCGATCATGGTATTGCGGCCCTTCGCCTAGGTCATTGCGCCGAACGTGCCTGGGGTTGCTCTTTAAGTTTCAGCGATGCGCTCTGCTGGTATGAACAAGCTGTGGAAGTGCTTGAGCATGGCTTTGAACAAGGCCAATGGCACTACAAGCGTTTCATGCATGAAGCTCGTCAAGGGGTGGGGCGCATGGAACAAGAGCTACTCGGTAACTGCTAAATGAAAAAAGCCTGGAGCGGTTATGGCTCCAGGCTTGGTGAGGACGGGTTTTGAAAACGAGCCGAGCGTCTTCGGAGAAAACTTACAAGATCATTTGAATACCCTTTTCTACATTAGCGGCATTGAGGGCGCCAACGGCCTGGGCTTCGATGACGCCATCGGCACCAATGAAATAGGTCTGGGGGATGGAATTAACGCGATAGGCGCGGTAGGCCGAGCGGTCCTCATCAAAGTAGACAGGGAAGGTGTAGTGATTCTGAGCTAAGAACCGCGAAGCACTCTCAACGGTCTCGCCATTCATGCCGGTCATATTGACCATCATGAAGACCACGTCATCCCCGTAGGTCTTGTAGGCTTCTTCAAAATCGGGCATTTCTGATTGACAGGGGCCACACCAGCTGGCCCAGAAGTTGAGAACCACAGGCTTTCCTTTTTGAGAGGAGAGCGTCACTTCGTCTCCAGAGGTGTTAAAAACGGTAATGTCGGGTGCTGTATCTGCCGACGAATTCGTGGGTTCATTGGTGCTTGCACTGGCAGAACCGGCATCATTTTGCGTGGACTCGCCAGGATGAGGATCGGTATTTTTACCCTGATCTTCAATGGAAGATTCAATACGGGCGTTGCGCTCATCGGTGGCATTGGCGGGAGAAGCAACCAAGTTGGATCCTTCAACGCTTGCGGGAGCAAGCCAAGCATAGGCAGCGCCAGCGCCAATAAGGATGACGAAGAAGCCAATCAGCCCAAAGAGGAGCTTGCGATGGGTACGGTTGTCTTTCTTTTCGGCAGCAACCTCGGCCTCCTTTGGATCTGACGGTGTCTGGGTAGGTTTGAGTTCGCCAGTCATGACAATGCCTTTCTGCTAGTTGAAGAGGGAAAGAAACGAGCCAAGGAGGCCGGTAGCCATAAGGATGCCAATGGCTACCAAGAACCACCCACAAATCTTGTTAATCAAATCATAGTGCCTCTTGATGGCATCAAAGGCGCCTTTTAATTTATCAATAAGAACAGCGGCGGCCACAAAGGGAATACCGAGGCCCACGGAATAACATAAAAGCATGAGGACGCCAGTAAGCACGGAACCTTGGGTAGAGGCAAGAAGGAGGGCAGAGCCTAAGAAGGCGCCGACGCAAGGCGTCCAGCCGATGGAAAACACCATGCCAAAAAGCAGGGAAGAGAAGAAGCCGAGCTGTTTTCCGGCAAGAGCATTCTTTGATCCATGGAACAGATTGATCTTGAGATAGCCTAGAAAGTAGAGGCCAAAGAGTACGACGATGATGCCGCAGACAATATTGACGTAGGTTTGGTACTCAACAAGGAAATAGCCCACCGTTGAAGCGAGAGCTCCCATCGCAAGAAACACAATAGTGAAGCCGCAGACGAAGCCTAAAGCATTTTTGAGTACGGTCTTTGTAGCCACCTCTTCGCCGGCAGCAAAATAGCTGACGTAAATGGGGATCATAGGCAAAAGGCAAGGGGAGACAAAAGTAATAATGCCTTCCAGAAATGTAATTAAGTACTGCATAGCGATCGGTTCACCTCGTAGTTAGAGTACAACTAGCGCGTTAGAAATTGAAAGGCTTTAGGGTAGCATAGCGCGTGGTTCTTGCCTGATCTTCAGCGTTTTAGCTGGGTAAAAGTATAGCCACGAACCTGAGTTTCGCTCTGAGTGGGAAGCACCTTGTTATAGGATGATCACCAAGAAAGACATCAAGAGTTCTGCATCCTGGTTTGTATAGGATCCGTGAGTGCTGGATTATGGGTTGGTCTGGCATGGAACTGCTCGGGTAAACACCAATGGGATTGGTCAGACAACGAGGGTAAAGGGTAATGTGGTGAAGGAATCATCTTCAGTAGCTCATATCAACGAAGAGGATTTGCTCGCTTCGGAAGCGACGGCACCGGCTGATCCCTCGGAGGTAGACTCCCAACCGAGTGTTGACGGGTTTGAGCGTTTGAGCCCTGAGGTTTGTCAGTGGTTTACCGAGGAAATAGGCCAGCCTACTCCGATTCAACTGCAAGCCTGGGATGCTATATCGCGGGGGCAAAACGTTCTTGCGATTGCGCCTACCGGTTCGGGTAAAACTTTTGCCGCGTTTCTGTTCGCGATAGATCAACTTCTTAAGCAGAAACTAGAAGAAACTGAATTAGCTACCCCACCTCAACCAGGGGTACGTGTTCTCTATATATCGCCATTGAAAGCGTTGGGCGCCGATGTCGAAAAGAACTTGGCGTTTCCCCTGGCGGCACTCGAAGAGCGCATTGCGCCCGCGCAAGGGGAGCGGCCTTCTATTAGGACCGCTGTGCGCAGTGGGGATACCTCAGCCGATGAGCGTCGTAAAATACTGCGCAATCCGCCCGACATTCTCATCACCACTCCGGAATCCCTCTATCTGCTGCTGACCTCTCAAGGCGAAGAAATACTCCGCACGGTGGAAACGGTCATCGTAGATGAAATTCATTCGCTGGCGGGAGATAAGCGCGGTGCCCATCTGTCCCTTTCTCTTGAGCGATTGGATGCTCTTCTCGAGCAGCCGGCTCAACGCATTGGCCTTTCGGCTACAGTGCGGCCGGTTGATGTGGTAGCGCACTTTTTAGGGGGTCAGCATCCGGTTACTACGGTAGTGGATGAAACGGCGGCATCGATTGCCCTCTCGGTGCGGGTACCGGTGAGCGACCTTACGGCCATACCGCGCTTCGGGGGATACGGTCCTCATGGGAAATCCCTGGGTGATCCACTGAAGCCAAAAGCTTCTGCCGCTCGGCAACAGCCCTGGAAAAGCGATCGAGCTCTCAAGCGGTTTATGGCTGAGGACCACGATCGAGTGGTTAGTCCCGATACGCGGCAAGGCTCCGCTTCCATTTGGCCCTATTTGGAAGAGGCTATCCTTGAACAGGTTATGGCTCACACAACTACAGTGGTATTTGTGAATTCTCGTGGACTATGCGAAAAACTTACCGCCCACTTAAATGAACTCTATGAGAAAAAATACCTTGGTGGGACTGCCGGCAGGCCTAGGGACGTTTCCGGCGTGACCGCCGGCGTGGGTGATGACATTCGCGATGGGGCACCTGACGGAAGTGCAATTAGCCGCGAAGGAGCGGCTTGCGCTCAATCTAAGCTGGGACCTTCCATGAGCTCGCTTTTGGGCTCCACGGTATCTTTGGTACAAGAGACATCCACCACTATTGCCAAAGCTCATCATGGATCGGTATCCAAGGAAAAGCGGTTGCGGGTGGAGCAGGAGCTCAAATCTGGAACCTTGCGCTGCGTGGTGGCTACCTCAAGCCTTGAGCTGGGTATTGACATGGGCTCTATTGATCTGGTGATTCAAGTAGCGCCGCCACCCTCTGTATCCTCAGGGCTACAGCGGATAGGACGGGCAAATCACCAGGTGAATGGTGTATCTCAAGGCATTCTCTATCCCCGTACTCGGACAGAAATCATTGATGCCGCGGTGATAAGCGAAGGGATACAGATCCGCTCCATCGAACAGACCGCTCTCGTGAAAAACGCGCTTGACGTGCTGGCTCAGCAGACGGTCGCCCATTGCTCTATGCATCAAGACGGACTGTCAGCCCAAGAATGGTTTGATTTGGTGCGTCAATCGGCTTGTTACGAAGACCTTCCCTGGAGCGCTATGGAGTCGGTGTTATCCCTGCTGGCTGGTCGTTTCCCTCAGGAGATATTGCGGAATTCGCCCCTCGTATTGTATGGGATGAGAGCACCGGCGTGCTAAAACCGCTGCCTCGGTCGAAGCGCTTAGCTGTCAGTTCTGTAGGCACCATCCCTGATCGGGGAATGTATCGCGTGGTGCTCCCCGAAGGTGATGCTCAGCACGGGCGGCGTCAGGTGGGTGAGCTTGATGAGGAAATGGTCTATGAGTCTCGGGTAGGGGATGTCATCACCTTAGGTACCAATACCTGGCGCATTCGCGAGATTGATCGGGATAGGGTCATCGTGGAGCCGGCTCCCGGAGCGCTGGCGCGGTTGCCCTTTTGGCATGGCGAAATGCCCGCGCGTCCTTACGAGGCGGGACGTCGTCGTGGTCAGTTTTTACGACGCGCCGCCTTTGCGCTGCAGTCTGAGGAGGCTACGACTGAGTGGATGGAGTCTCTTGAGTTGCTCGGTCTGGATCGGAATAGTGCCACCAATCTCGCTACACTTTTGCACAGCCAGCTGAGTGTAACGGGGGTCTTGCCGACGGACACCACGCTTGTGGTGGAGCAATGTGAAGACGAAATGGGGGATTGGCGGCTGTTGCTTCATTCCCCCTTTGGT
>CAJUNI010000047.1:0-353 GCA_910587945.1 uncultured Parvibacter sp. | reverse complement strand
GTCGCACCATCCATGAGCCGTGGGCTTTGGCCATTGGTCAGCGTCTCGAGCGGCAAATGGGTATTCAAGGAGCCATTGCGGCCGCCGATGATGGCATTGTGGTGCGTCTTCCAGGAACGGTGGAGAAGATGCCAGGGGCAGAACTCTTCCGCTTTGACCCAGAAGAGTTGCAAGCTATTGTGCGTCAGAGTGTAGGCACCACAGCGTTGTTTGCGGCACGATTTAGGGAATGTGCCCAACGAGCGCTCCTTATGACTCCGCAAACCCCCGGTCAGCGAACGCCACTCTGGCAACAACGGCTCAAAGCGGGTCAATTGCTTGAAGTGGCGCGTCGAGAACCCTCCTTTCCATTG
>CAJUNI010000046.1:12828-18360 GCA_910587945.1 uncultured Parvibacter sp. | reverse complement strand
CTATCGGCCCGATCTTTTTGCCGGTTGCAGGCATTATGGCCTCAGCGCCCTACCTCACGGCCTTCGTGAGCAGCGTGTTTGGTCCGGCTTTTGGGGCCTTAGGCGCTGACCCGGCTATGGCTGCCACCACCTTCATTGCGGTGGACATGGGTGGCTATCAGCTGGCTGATGCCTTAGCTGAAACCCGTGAGAGCTGGATTATGGCTATGATGACGGGCTACATGGGTGGCGCGACTATCGTGTTCACCATTCCCGTGGCCTTGAAGATGCTGGAGAAACGCGACCGGAAATACCTGGCGCTGGGTGTTATGAGCGGTCTTCTGGCTATTCCTATTGGTGTATTTGTGGCCAGCGCGATTATTGCCTTGGCGCACCCCGTTATTCGTGAAGCGGTGTCGACCAACGCAGAAGCAACCTACCAGGTAATGCTTTCCTTCAGCCAGATTGGCATCAACCTTATCCCACTCATCATTGTTTGTGTGCTGTTGGCTGTGGGCCTGAAGTTCATTCCCGATGGCATGATTAAGGGCTTCATCGTTTTTGGTCGTGTGATGGAAAGCGCTTTGAAGATTGTGTTCGTACTGGTGGTAGTGGAGTACTTCACGGGTGTCTTCACCACGGTCTTTGGTGGCTTTGGCTTTGACCCCATCATTGCCGATGACGAAGACATCTTCCGGGCCTTAGAGACCTCTGGTGCCATTGGCATGATGCTCTGCGGTGCCTTCCCGATGGTTTATCTCATTAAGCGCTACTTAGCAAAGCCGTTGGCCAAGATTGGTGGTTTGGTGCACTTAAGCTCTGACGCTACCACGGGTCTGTTGGCTGCTTCGGCTAACGTGTTGGCCGCTCTTGCTATGGTAAAGAGCTTGAAGGCTCGCGATAAGGTTATCGTGTTGGCCTTTGCCGTATGCTGCGCCTTCCTGTTTGGCGACCACCTGTCCTTTACGGCAAACTTCCAGCCGTCATTGATTGCAGCCGTTATGGGTGGCAAGCTGGTCGGCGGTATTTGCGCCATCGTGTTTGCCTTCCTGCTGGCTATCAAGAAGGCTGAGCAGTTGGAGGAAGAGGATCGCGCTAAGGGTCTCTTGGGCAAAGAGGATCATGCTCCTGAGGCAGTACCGTTCTACGAGGATGTCTAAGCCGGCGGTTGATTGAATTTGCAGCGCTGCCGCGTCGAGTGATGGAGTTTCGGGCGGCGGCATAGATGGCGAGAAGCAGTGCTCGGAGTGGGAAGAGGTTCCCGCTGCGAGCACTGCTTTATTTTGGGATGGGGTGTAGCGATTAAGCGCTTAGAGTGCCGTACCGGACGTGGGAATGGAAAACTGCTCGAGATCGAGTCCCTCATGGTCGAGCAGCCATTGCTTCCGGGCGAGACCACCGGCATAGCCAGTAAGACTCCCTTGAGCCCCTACTACCCGATGACAGGGAATGATAATCGAGATGGGGTTGTGGCCTACCGCGCCCCCTACCGCTAAAGCGGATGAGGTACCACCACTCTCTTTGAGAGCTTGAGCAATGGCGCCATAGGTAGTGGTTTGCCCATAGGGGATCTGTAAGAGCTGCTTCCATACGGCCTGGCGAAAAGCGCTTCCCTCGGGTGCGAGAGAAAGTTCACATGGATCCGGCTGATTCCCCGCGAAATACTCATCAAGCCAGGCGACAACGTCGGAAAAGAGGGTCGGGTCATCGGTAGGCTGAAGCGCCTCAGTCAGGGTGGCGCCATGATACTTTTGCCCTTCCAGCCACAGCCCACAGAGCCCTTGTTCACTCTTGGCTAACGTGAGGGTCCCGAGGGGAGACTCATAGGTGTAGGAGTAGTACATGAACCGTTCCTTTCACTTAGGCACTCAGAGAATTCCAGATAGCAAGAACCGCGTAACTGCGCCAGGGTTGCCATTGGGCGGCGAGGGCGCGGCGCTCCTTGGGGCTTAAGGTGGGAAGCCCATGAGCAATACCCGCATCGATTTCAAGAAAAACATCGGGATGATCAAGAACGCGCAGGGCAATATAACCCGCTGTCCAAGGGCCAATACCTTTAATGGAGAGCAGGGTTTGCAGCGTTTCTTCCTTAGGCGCTTGCGGGCTTAGATTGAGAACATCTTCCGTGATGAGTCGGGCGATTTCCCCAATGCAGTATGAGCGAGTTTTGATGATGCCGAGTACACCGAACGCAGACTCGAGAGAAGGAATAGCTCTTATTTGTTGAGGGCTGGGGAAACAGTGGGTGAGACCCTCGATAGGACAATCAATGGGAGTTCCGTAGGCTTCTACGACACGGGCAGCTAGCTTGTTAGCAGCCTTTACGGAAATCTGCTGCCCGAGAATGGCGCGGCAGGCCGTTTCAAAGCCGTTAAAGCATCCCGGTACACGCACGCCTTCGATAACGCAGGAAGACACATGGTTAGGTAGGGTGCTGAGGGCACAAGCGATGGAGGCGGGATTGCAGTCCGTGTCAAAAAGGTGGGAAACCTGTTGGGCAATGGCGGACTCCCAGGGTTTCAGAATGGCGGTCGCTGTGACCACGAGGCAGGACAGGTCGGGACAGTCTTCGACGCGAATCCAACCCGCTACGGGGTTGCTGTCACCAAAGATGACCGCTCGCTGATAACTCTGCTTGTCAATGAGTTCTACCCCTGCAAGACTTCGATCACGAAAAAAGCCCAGGAGAGATGAGAAGCTGAACGGGGGTGTATAAGGCACCTCCAGCGTGAAGAGGGAAGTGGTGGCAGCGTCGGCTTCCGATGGCAAGGCAATTGCTCTGTTGATAGTCGAACTGTCCACAACTCCTCCTATCTTGAATACGAACAAGTGTACGCGTAAAGAATAGTAATGACAAGAGTTGGGCGGGAAGAGAGAGGAAAATCCTCAGAATTCTCCGCCCAGGTTCTCTAATTTACTGACAGGACCCAAGACTCTTCCAAGGCATCGTCTGCAGGTTCGCGCTGGATGGACCACGTGGTATCACAGCAGCGGTCCCGAAGGGTGGCATCGTGGCTGACCAGTAGGAACGCCCCAGGGAAGCTGCAAAGAAGCGTTTCGAGAGCCTCGATGGATCCCATATCCAGATGGTTAGTGGGCTCGTCCACAATCAAAAGATGGGGCTCATTCAAGAGGGCCTCAGCCAAGAGGAGCTTGCGTAATTCCCCGGGCGAAATATCTCCGCCTTCAAGAATTCGTTCGGGATCGGAGTTGAGCTGTGCGACGAAGGAAAGAAGCGTGCCTCGTTCTTGAGAGGATCGATTATTGAGCCGGCTCAGAATTGCCGCACGCTCTGACTCATCGACAGATTGGGGGAGATAGCCCACTTGCACCGAGGGAGGGAGAGTCTCAATCAAGGCGCGAATGAGCGTGGTTTTGCCTGCACCATTGCGCCCCTGAAGGCCAATATGGTCGCTGGGACTGATCCAGAGTTCAGGCACGGTTAACTTGAAATTGCCCTGTTGAAAGGTAGTTGCAGGCAGATGGGCCACCGTGGAGCTTTCAGAACGTGACCCGCTCGCTGTCATGGTGGACCCATAGCGCTTGGCTACTACCGTAGATGCCGCTTTTGCTGCTGCTTTTTCTGCTCGGGTCGTCAGGGCCGCGGTGGCGCGTCCGGCGATGCCGTCTTTGCCAGTGACGCGAGCTAAACGGAGCTTCTCGCGGCCATCGTTATCATGGCGGTTCAGCTGGTGTCCGCTCAATCGATCTTTGGACCGGGCGCTCTCTTGAGAACGTCGCTGGGCTTCTGCCTTCAATCGAGTCGCTTCCTTCCGAGCAGTGGCTTGATTGCGAAGTGCCTCGGTTCGCTCCCGCGAAATCTGCTCAGCAACTTGCTGGTAAGAGCCCGGGCGCAGGGTGGCGCGAGATCCTTCGAAGACCAAGCACTGGGTCACCAGGTTATTAAGAAGCCTTCGATCGTGAGAAACCAGAAGGCCGATGCCGCTAAAGGATTGCAGCGCTTTATAGACCACCTGACGGCTTTCGCCATCGAGATCGTTGGTGGGTTCATCGAGAGCAAAGACATCCGGCTGTTGCCAGAGAGCGCAGGCAATTTGAATGCGTTTTTGTTGGCCTCCCGATAGGGTGGAGTAGTTCCATAGCCATTCCTCTTCGATTTCAAGATCCCGTCGCAGGCTTAAGGCAAGCCCCGACCAATCCAGGGCGAAATCTTCCAAGGTTTCGGGCTCTTGGGTGCTGTCTTGAGGACAATAGACGCTGAACAGGGAAGGCGTGATAGAACCGCGCTGGGGCGTGAGCCTTCCGGCTATAACCGAGAGCAGGGTACTTTTGCCGCATCCGTTGTCACCGATGATGCCAGTCCAGCCTGAAGAAAAGGTAGCGGAAAGGTCGCTGAATACCGGTGATGCGGCTTGCGGATAGCTATAGGAAAGCTGGGATAGTGTAAGTTGCATAGAAACCTCCCCCGAGGGAGGCTGCGCGGACAGCGAACTCACAAAAAGACAATCAAAGAAACGTGCATTTGAAGTCTGAAGCGATGAGGTACCCACCTGCGCAGCCGAAATGGACACGTAAAGAAGGGAACCCAAGGTGGAAGAGATAGCAGAGTTGTGATCCTCTTTGGAACCACGGAAATCAAGAGAGAAATCCCTGCGTAGAGCCACCGGGCATCGCTAATTCTTCATGCACTCAACCTTTCTCGAGGCGTCGCTTGCCAAAGGCTCCGCCGGTACGTGAATGCCTATTGTAGCAACGAACGGTCTGTGTAGGAAGTGCGAAGAGATGGCGATGAGGCTGTGGAGATAGACCACAGGCGGTTGTGGAGCACCCCGTTCGTTTCGTACCCTCGCAACACCAAAAGACGCCCTTTTTGGGATGACCCGGAAACCCCGCGGTCAAGGCTTGGGGAATAACCCAAGCAATCTCGAGCAGCTACTTCTGGTTGCTTGAAGTGCGGAAACGCTTGAATACCCCCGCACTCCACCGCTCTTGTCGCCTTCAGGAGCCGCGCGTCTTTTGTCTGGCCGCCTCGTGGCGTGTCATGAAGTCGCTGCTCGCAAGGCGCAAGAGAAACGCGAGCCCAAACGATAGGATTTCTTTTGCGAAAATTACTAGCTGTTCTCATGGTTGCTGTGTTCACTTTGACGCCGTCGGTGGCGTTGGCGGTTGAAGGACCGAACGAGTTAGGGAATACAGAACCGTCTTCGGCATTAGGTAGCGTGTTCGGCCAAGCGTTAAGTGCAGTGGTTGAGGACATCGCCGGTGAAGAATCTGCCGAAGAAATGGCCGCCTATTCTTCTTTAGTAGCATCAAAGGCGGCAGAGGCTACGGCGCAGATATTCCGCGAAAACCAAGTTAATTCCCTCTTAGATGAAGCATTAACCCATGTCGGCGCTCCCTATGTCTATGGCGGCACGACCCCCAGCGGCTTTGACTGCTCTGGTTTTACGTCCTATGTATTTCGCACTGCCCTAGGAATTGAGCTCCCGCGCACGGCCGGCAGTCAGGCAGGGCTTGGTTATGAAGTGGCAATGGATAGTCTTGAACCGGGAGACTTGCTGTTCTGGGGACGCGGCTCCGGCATCTATCACG
>CAJUNI010000046.1:5974-12818 GCA_910587945.1 uncultured Parvibacter sp. | reverse complement strand
ATCACGTTGGCATTTACGTAGGCGATGGGTCTTACGTACATGCGGCGGGCAGCGGCAAAGGGGTGCGCGTTCAAACCATGGATTACTTCCATCCCACATTCGCCCAACGCGTTATCTAGCAGGCTAAAGTACCACGTCAACTGGCATATACCTGAGTTCCGTTCTGAAAGGTCGGGGCGATGCTGGAAGCGAGGTAAGCCAAAGCGACTGAAAGATCTACTTCCGAGCCGAAGGCGAGGAAGTTAGCTTGAAGGAGCGACGCGTCGAGCGGAAGCGTCGTCCCAGCCTTTCGCACGGGACACGGCCTAGGGTTTTGAGGAGTAGAAGGACAAGCTTCGTTCAGAAGCTACGCAGCCCTCACTCCGCTTGTCCTTCTACTTGCCTAGGCATGGTTGTGTATGCGTGAAAGAAAGATTGGGGCAATGCCGGAAGCGAGGTAAGCCAAAGCGACTGGAAGATCCACTTCCGAGCCGAAGGTGAGGAAGTTAGCTTGAAGGAGCGACGCGTCGAGCGGAGGCTTTGTCCCAATCTTTTAGGATCGACCAGAAGTGCCTTGCTTGGGTGCTCGGGCTAGAGGAACTTGGTTTCGTCGAGTTTTACGAGGACCCAGTTGTTTAATCGAATGACGGGGCGGCGAAGCACTAATCCCAGGATGAACGAAGGAATCAAGAAGGCCAAGAGCATGGCAAGGCTTACCAGGTAGTGATTCCCATAGATGCCCGCCATTGCTCCTTGGAGCGCTTCCATGGAGTGAGCAAAGGGAAGCCAGGGGTAAATGGCCTGGAAGAAGGGGGCGGACATCTGCACCGGCATGAGACCTCCAGCGCCTCCCAATTGCAGAACCAGCCCAATAATGGCCAAGGCTTTGCCGATGTTTCCAAAGGAAACCGTCAAGGTATAGACCAGATTTGTAAACACTAACGCGGCTACCACGCAGGCGAGCAGGTAGAGCCAAAAGTGTTCGCACTCAACACCAAGGAAAAAGACGTTGCCAAGTCCCACAATAAGAGCCTGGGCAACTCCTAACAGGGCAAACACTCCGTAGCGACCGAGGTAGGCTTCGGCGTTGGTGGGCTTGCGGCCAAACTTAGCTGCGAGCTCATTTTGCCGCGCAGGGGAGAGGCTCACACTCATAAGAGCCACCATGAAGATCGCACCAATCCATAAACAGAGCGAGGTGTAGAACGGGCTCATGGCACTGCCATTGTTGGCCATGGGATAGACAGCATGACGATCGAGCTTAGTGGGAGCCGCCAGAAATGCTGCAACGGCGTCAGGGTTATTGCCAATGATGCGGCGAATCTCGTCGATGTCCTGGCGATCCAAGGCCCCTTGCAAATCTGCTTGGGCTTCCTGAAGTTGTGTGGCTGCTTCTTGCAGGGCTTGGGCGGCAAGGCGCAGCGAGGTTTCTGCCTCTTGGAGGCTGGAGCTGAGGGAGCCCGTGGCTTCCCCTAATTCACTTGCGGTGGTTTTGAGCCCATCACCTAAAGCGAGGGTATCGGAGCTTACGGACTCGAGGTGGCTCGTTAAGGCCGAAAGTTGGTCTTGCAGCTCGCCACTGTAGAGATTCTTGCAGCCATCCAAGGCGCTTCGGGCTTGAGCGAGTGCTTCATCTACTTGCTGTTTGGCATCATCGATGGATCCTGTGCTGGCGCCGGCGGTTTCAGCGGCAGTCCCCAAGCTATGTTCCAGCGTGCCAAGGGCGCTGCCCACGGCAGCAGCACTGGCGGCGCTTTCACTTCCGGGTGCTAGGCTCGTTAAGGTATCAGCCACTTGATGGTAGGCCTCGGCCAAGGTACCCACATCTTGCTGGCATTGGGTAAGAAGCGCGGCTGCGGCGGCTGGATCTTGTTCGGCCTGATCAAAGGCCTGGTTAGTAGCTTGGGCAACTACATCGAAACTGGCGTCGGCTTGAGCGAGAGCAGTGTCAGCCGATCGGGTAACCTCGTGCAATCCTTCCTGGGCGTCTTGGAGGCTTTGCTGTCCGTCAGCGAGCAATGGCGCGAGTCTGTCGGGACTCTGACCTGCTTCCTCTAAGATGCTTGCGGAGGCGCCTACTAAAGAGTCGGTGGTTCCCATGAGATCGGCGTAGGCATTCGCTTGATTAGCGGCGCTGGTGAGTTCGTTGACGGCGCTATCGATGCGTCCGTTAAGCATTTGGCCATAGGCGAGAATTCCTTCGCCATCCATAAATGAGGACAAACTTGAAGTGGTATCAAGGGCTACGGTTGCCACCGTTTTCGTGAACGTCTCATCGACCGTTTCTTGGAGGGTGGAGGCACCGGTAGAGGTAACCCGCTGGGCTATGGCGTTCTCCTTCTCGTTGCTGTAATAGCTAATGGAGGATTCTTTCGCATCCCCTGAGAAGACGGTCATAAGATTGGCTGAAAAGTCTTTGGGAATAATGAGCGCGGCATAGTATTTCCCCGAATCAACGCCATCGAGGGCTTCGTCTTCGCTGACAAACTGCCAGTCAAACTGGTCGTTGGCACGCAAGGCTGAAATAACCGATTCGCCCGCATTGATGGAGGAGGGGAGCAAGTCGGATTTGTAGCCCTCATCCAGAGACGCCACGGCCACCTTGATATTGCCGGTATTGCTATAGGGATCCCAGAATCCAAGGGTAGTAAACCATGCGTAAAGCGGGGGTACCAACATCAGCCCCATGATGACAATGGCAGCAATGACATTGCGGAATAGATTGCGCACATCGCCGGAGAAAATGGCCCAAATCATCTTCATGAACGATCCCTCCTCTCAGCTGCGGCAGAGGAATGGGATGGTTGAGGTTCTTCGCCCGGAGATTTTGGAGAAGCGGAAACACCCAACTGGCTACCCGCTTGGGTTTTCATGGCTTCGGGGGAGAGATTGGCAAGGGCCAGCTGCTGGTTAATGGTGTTGTTGAGATAGGTAATAACAATGAGGTAGAGATCAACCACGATGATGCCACCAACCATGGCCATGAGCATCTCAATCCGTACATCTACGGTGGCGTGGACGGCCACCATGACGGCGAAGGTGATAAGCGGTTGAGCAATGAGCGCTACCCAGCCAATCCGCACGAGCGTCGGATAGTGTTTGCGGAAGCGCGCCGCCCGAGTTACAAGCGCGCTATGGAAGGCATCAGTGTCCAGTAGCGCTTTGATGAGTGTCCGTGTCCGATAATGGGCGGGCAACGCTTGACCGGCTTCCTTAGCGCTTTTGGGTACGGGCTCTGCCAGGAGTAAATCGGTGGCGCCGAGCTTTTGGTCGAACATAATGTTGAGGTTGAAGTCCTTGCGCCCAATACCAAGGCCGATGAACAGGCCAAGAGGCACAAAGAGCAAACCGAGTAGCAACATGTCGTGGAGATAATCCCATCCATAGAAGCCCCCGATGGCTTCGCGCATCGCATCAATGGAGTAGGTGAAGGGTAAAAGCGGATGGATAGCTTGGAAGAAGGCGGGCATCATCTCGATGGGGAACATGCCGGAGGAGCCGGGGATTTGTACGATCAGCAAGATGACCGCAATGGCTTTGCCGATATGGCGAAATGCGTAGGCGAGGGCGTACATGAGGTTGACATCCACAAAGACCGTTAGCAGTCCGGCACCAATAAAGGCCAGCGGATGTTCGCACTGAATACCCAGGATTAGGTCGCCAACGCAGCAGACCAAGCCCATGGCAAGCCCGCACACTACGTAGAAAAGCCAGCGTCCGAAATAAGCTTGGGTGGCACTGAACTTTGGCAGCCCTTGGGGATCCACCCGCAGCTTAACCATAGCCATCAAGATGAAGCCAGCTACCCAAAGAGCCAGGTTGGTGAAGAAGGGGCACACGCCGCTACCGTAGTTCTTTACGGGATAGACCAGGTGGGTATCAAGGGCAACGGGCGCTGCCATAAACGAGCCAATCTCTGAAGGGCTCGCCTGGAGATACTCTGAAAGCATGGTAACGGTGGCTGAGTTTTGGAGCGCCTCCAAGTCGCGCTGACAGCGGTCCAAGTTCTCTTCCATGGTGGCAAGGGATTGCGCGGTGGTAGTAAGAGAGGTGGAAGAAGAGGTCAAGGTTGCGTTGAGCTCAGCGAGGACGGCGCGGGATTGCGTCAAGGTGGGTGCCAGTCCTTGTACCGCCCCTTGGAGGGTTCCTAATCCCTGGCTGAGGGTATCAAGGCTTGCAGTGGCGGCGGGCAACAGGCTCGATTCAAAGGTGGTTGCGAGTCCTTTGAGCGACCCGGCTCCGCTCTGGGCTGCCTCGTCCAGCGCTTGAGCTTGAGCGGTAAGGGCCGCTAGGGTTTGAGCGAGTTCGTCTTGGGCCGTGCGAAGGCTATCGACAGTAAGCTGAAGTGAGGTAGTGGCGTTGCGGGCATCGCTGAGGGCTTGGGCAACGGTGGTATTGCTGGGGTCTTGGGCAAGCTGGACTTCAAGCTGATCAATGAGCCGTTGATTATCGGCGAGCAGCGCTTCTGCTTGGGTTAGGGCACCATTGAGGGTGCTTTGGGTTTGGGTGAGGGCACCCGCCACGCTCCCAAGGAGTTGTTTTGCCTCGGTGGTGGCAGTGGTGAGTGCCAGGGATCCTTGAACCACGTTTGCGCTTAGGGTGGAGCCGTAGTGGTTGAAGCTCGTACGCGCTGACCCGAGGAGTGTTTGCGCCTCAGCCAGGGTGGATTCCAACGTGGGAAGCGATGCCTCCAGTTGGCCTAAAGTGTCATCGGCTAGGGTGACAGAATCCTTCGTGGTCTCAAGAGCTGCGGCAAGGCCATCAAGGGTGGTTCGTGTTTGAGAAACCGTCTCGTGGGCGCGACTGATGCCTGCGGTAAGCTGGGAGTCCGCCTCATCGGCTTTGGATTCGGCGTAGGAGCCCACCTCTTGGGTAGTGGTAACCACTTTGTCAGCTACGGTTTCGATGAACTGCCGATTGATGGAGTCTTCCACCGCAGAGGCTGCTGCATCGGTCACCTTGGGAGCGATGGAAGAGGGCTTCTCGTTAACGTAATAAGCCAACTCCGGTTGAGTGAAGTGACCGGTAGTCACACTCGCGAAATCTTCGCTGAAATCCTCGGGGATAATGAGCGCGGCCCAGTAGGTGCCTGCATAGACCCCATTGAGCGCTTCTTCCTCATCAACAAACTCCCAGCCCATGGTCGTATTCTCTTTAAGATCGGTGACTACCTGTTCTCCGACATCTAAGCTGCCCAGGTCCGGGGACTCATAGCCCTTGTCGTTGTTGACTACCGCTATGCGCATGTCTTCAGTGTTGTTATAAGGATCCCAGTTGGCGGCCACCACATACCAGGCGTAGGCCGAAGGCATCACGATCATGCCGAGCGTGATGATGAGCGCTATGGGGTTCTTGAGAATGCGCCACAAATCGCGTTTAAAGATGGCGAAGATAACACCGAGATATTTCCCCGCCCGCTTCAGCACCACTATTCTCTCCTTGGTGGCTTCTCCTGAGTTTGAAGACCTTCGTGATAGTTCCCGCTATTCTGCCGTCGATTATCCCAAAGTGAATTAGTCAGCTTTGTCTGTGGGTCTTCTTTGTCAACACGCCGTGTTCCTGAGAAAAACAAGCTGTTGTTCCAGGGTTGCGGGACAGGAGAAGGGTGAGCGTCGAGAGGGTGCAAACTGAGCATCAAAACCGTCACAGTTCGTTCCCGGAAGTACTGCGCGTGGTTGGAGGTTCCTAGAGTAGGAAGGAGAAACGGCGAGAAAGGAAACGAGCATGCTGCAAAACGAATTGGATGGCAAGCGAGTAGTAATTGCGCTTGGAGGCAATGCGCTCGGGAATACGCCCGAAGAGCAGCTCTCGTTGCTCAAGGGCACCTCGACTCATCTGGCATCAATGGTTAAAGAAGGCATCAATGTGGTGGTTACCCACGGTAATGGCCCTCAGGTAGGCATCATTGACGAAGCGTTCAATGTAGCGTCTAAGGATCCCAAAAACCAAGTGCCCTTTATGCCGCTTGCTGACTGTAATGCCATGTCACAGGGCTATATTGGGATGCAGCTCACCTGCCAGCTTATGAACCAATTCCGAAGTCAAGATATTATGCGCACCGTTGCCAACGTTCCCACCCATGTTGTGGTGGATGCTAACGATCCGGCGTTTAAGGATTACGAAAAGCCCATCGGCGCCTTTATGACCGAGGCTGAAGCGAAGGCTTTTGCAAAAGCTACGGGTTGTCAGGTCCACGAAGATTCAGGGCGAGGGTGGCGTCGCGTGGTGCCCAGTCCCGTGCCCCAAGATATCGTGGAGATGGAAACTATTCGCGACCTTATGGCCGATGGTTGTGTGGTCATTGCGGCAGGCGGCGGTGGCGTGCCCGTGATCCAAAAAGACGGGCAATACCAAGCGGTAGATGCCATTGTGGATAAGGATCTTACGAGCGCTATCCTTGCTTGGCGGATTCAAGCGGATATCCTGGTTATTTTGACGGCGGTAGAAAAGGTCTATACCGATTTTGGAAAGCCTACCCAAAAGGCTATTGATGCTATGACCACGGCCGAGGCGCGCGACTATATTGCCCAAGGACAGTTTGCCCCTGGAAGCATGTTGCCTAAGGTGGAAGCCTGCGTGAAATTTGTGGAAGCCCACCCGGGTGGGCGTGCCATCATCACTTCTCTTGACCATGCAGTTGCTGGTCTTCGGGGGGAAACGGGCACGCTAATTACGGCTCACGCTCAGTAGGTTTGAAGCTGCTCCAAAAGTGCCGTGCATCCTGTTTGGATGTCATCGTAGGTGGTCTCAAAATCCCCGGTATACCAAGGGTCTGCCACGTCGCGCTCGGAACCGGTAAATGTAAGCAGTTTCTGGATGGTGCCGGAATAGGTGTCCGGTGCTGCACGACGCAAATTGCGCAGAT
>CAJUNI010000046.1:0-5964 GCA_910587945.1 uncultured Parvibacter sp. | reverse complement strand
CATCCATGCCGATGATGAAATCGAAGTTCTCAAAATCCTGAGGGCGAATTTGCCGTGCGCGCTTGGCCTGATAGCCTCCAATACCATGGCGAGATAGTTGATTTACGGTGCCCGGGTGAACGGGGTTGCCCAGCTCTTCGGTGCTGGTAGCTGCCGACTCAATCACAAACTGGTCGGCCAACCCCGCTCGGGACACAAGATCTTTCATGACAAACTCCGCCATAGGGGAGCGGCAGATATTGCCGTGGCATACAAACAAAATGGAAGTCATGAATCCCCTTAGCAGGCTTCAAGAGAAGAAATAATAGATTGGCGCACATCTTCGATGCCGGTAGGAGTACCGTTGGCAAAAATGACCTTGGAGTTTTCAGATTCTGCAAAGCCATTGAGAACATCGATGTATTGATTTGCCAAAATGACAGCCATGATTTCACGAGAATCAAGACCGGTATCTTTCAGGTCAGCCACGGAAGCAACTAAGCCATCAATGATAGCTTGACGTTGGGCAGCCACACCTTCGCCATGGAGACGCATTTCGTCACGCTGAGCCTCAGCGGCCGTAACCACAGTGATTTTCTCGGCTTCAGCCAACTCCCGCGCTGCTTGGCGGCGACGTTGAGCTTCGTTGATGGAGTTCATGGCATTGACCACGGACTGATCCGGCTGGATGTCGGTAATCAGAGTGGAAATGATGTTATAGCCAAACTGGGTCATCTTCTCTTGGAGCAAGGCTTTGACCTGGCCGGCAATCATGTCCTTCTGGCTGAAGGTTTGATCCAGGGTAATTTCAGGCACCGAGTTACGTACCGAGTCTTCGATGTAGCTCTTGATTTGCTGTTGCGGATTAGAGAGCTCGTAGAATGCTTGATAGACGCGGGTCGGCTCGATGCGGTACTGCACGGCCACCGCCAGCTGCACGAAGGTATCGTCTTTGGTTTTGGTGGTGATGCGATTCTCAAGCTGGGCAATGCGCAAATCTAACAGCCCCGCCTTACGCTCAATGAAGGGAATGAGCACGTGAATGCCCGCGCCCGAAGCACGGTTAAAGCGTCCCAGTCGTTCAATGATGACGACGCTTTGCTGGGGAACGATGTAGATACCCATGGCCAGCAAAACAATCAAAAGAATCAAGATGATAATGAGGGGCGTCACTGCGGAGAATAAAGCGGATAGCATAGGATTCCTTTCGCGAGCATGAGCCAATTCAGTTAACGGGAAGTGGCTGTGATCTAGAGGTGCCGTCTTCTCTAGGCACTATAGCGCACTCCTATTTGTTGCGCTGTCCCATTTGTGTCTCCAGGCGTGAAAAAATCGGAAGCATTTCTAGTAAGAGCGTGCCACAGCGTAAGAAAGGTCGGGGCGACGCTTCCGCTCGACGCGTCGCTCCTTCAAGCTAACTTCCATCGCCTTCGGCTTCGAAGTGGATCTTTCAGTCGCTTTGGCTTACCTCGCTTCGAGCATCGCCTCGACCTTTCGTAACAGAGCACGGTCGAGGGTCTTTGAGAAGTAGAAGGACAAGCTTCGTTCAGAAGCTACGCAGTCCTCGCTCCGCTTGCCCTCCTACTTGCCTATGTATATCCGTGTAGGTGTGAACGGTCGAGGCAATGCCTCCGCTCGACGCGTCGCTCCTTCAAGCTAACTTCCATCGCCTTCGGCTCGGAAGTGGATCTTTCAGTCGCTTAGGCTTACCTCGCTTCCAGCATCACCTCGACCTTCCGTCACGGTCTTTCGTAGGTGCCATTTGATGCGACTCTTTGGCACGAAAATTTGTCCTCAGGGCGCTGAACTGGGCTTCGCAACCAGTGGACGCCTTGAAATTTGCAAAAAAGACGCCGAAAGTTGGTAGCATGCTACGGTGGTCATCGGTAGAGTTTTCGTCGTTGATCAACAGAATTTCGAACCGTTATCTTGGATGCCCAAGAACTTCTAAGACGAAAGATGACCATCATGAGTTTTCGCGATAATTTGCAATACCTTCGTGCTTCTCATTCCATGACCCAAGAACAACTGGCCATGCTTTTGGGCGTAAGTCGCCAGTCCGTTACAAAATGGGAGGCGGAGCGCTCCTATCCAGAAATGGATAAGCTCCTTAAGCTGTGCACTATCTTTGATTGCACCTTAGATGACTTAGTATTAGGGGATGTAACCACCACTTCTCCCTCCTCGACAGCCCAAGCAAAAGCCCAAGTGTTGCGGGATGCTTCGACGGGACCCGTGCAGGATGTTTGTGGCTACGATCAATTCATGACCAAGTTTGCCCGGATGATTTCACTCGGCGTTTTCGCCATTCTCTTAGGTATCGCTCTCCTTATGTTTTGTGAGAGCTTTGCAGAGTCGGGTAGTCTTCCTGTGATGGAGGCTGCAGCACTCATTCCGCTGCTTATTGGGATTG
Source organism: uncultured Parvibacter sp. (assembly GCA_910587945.1). GTDB lineage: Bacteria > Actinomycetota > Coriobacteriia > Coriobacteriales > Eggerthellaceae > CAJUNI01. The sequence goes on along the minus strand of CAJUNI010000046.1, from coordinate 3,572 downwards.
CGGTAGGGGTTGGATTGCTGGTTATCGCAGGCATGGATTACACCACGTTTCAGCGGAACCATCCCTTCATCCAAGACTTCTATGGCCCCGAAGATCGACGTCGGGCTCAGCATCAATTTTCCCTTTGTCTGATAGTGGGTTTGGTATGTATTTTCATGGGTATCGTCATCGTGTCTTTCACCGATGGGATGGATGAAGCGACTCAAATGTTGGCAGCTTCCATCATGTTTGGTCTTATTGCCGTGGGTGTTTTGGCCATTATCTATGGTTCCCTACGCCTTTCCCGTTTGAACATTTCCAACTACAACGCTGCTCGCGAAGAAGCATTGGCAGCTAATGAACTTTGGGAAGGTATTACAACTACCGACGTCCATACGCTGCGTTCCATGTATACCGATGAGCAGCTAAAAACGATGCTCGGTATTAAGAACGTTACGGATGAAGATATTGAACGGGCCCAAGCTCGCCTCGAATCGAAATACCGGAACAAGCGGATCACGGGCGGCCTTTGCGCCATGATCATGGTGATAGCAACACTTGCAGGATTGGTGATGCTTTTTGTGCCAGGCTACACCACGAGCTATTTCTGGATGAGCTGGGTTGTGGGCGGATTGCTCTGTGCGGTGGCTGCTATTTTCGTCAATACCTTCATTGAGAAATAGCCGCGTAGGCTGGGGTGGGGGCTTTCAAAGCCACGGTCTAAAGGTTGGAACGATGGCCGCCGAGGTTAAATCCCAAAGGCTGGAGCAAGGGCTGCCGAGGCCGGACCTCGAAATTACATGCCTCTATACGCGTGTATTTAGGATGCGATGCCCAGGCTCCTATAGGCGCGTATATATAGTGCGATACTCAGGCCTCGGGCGGCGCGCGAAAATAAATAGGGAGACTGTCCTTTTTGTGGGGCAGCTAGCGTAATCGAGCCATCTAGAATGACCGCAATGACTTGGATTACGAGAGATTGCTAGGTGATAATGAATGAATCAGTCACGCTCTGTTCGCTGCCGCTGGCCACGGATGTGCCCCTGCTCAATCAGTTCAAAGCTATGGCTATTGCCGATGTTTTAAATCTTTGGGATTGCTTCGAGCAGCGCTGGGTTGTGGGAGGCCCCACGTTAGTGCGGTTTGAAGAAAATGATCTTTTGATCCAGCCGGGCAGAGAGAATGTGGCGCTCGTTGCCGGCTCGGTGACCACTAATGTAGAAGATCTCCAATGGGTTAAGGCTGCAACAGGCTCCCATTCATTGGTCGCTCAGAGCGCGCCTAACCAGGATGCTGGTTCTACCCCTGAGGATTGCTATAACCTCGTCCATGAATCTTGGATGACCCCCGCGGCGGCCGCTGCGGCTGAGTCCTGCGTCAGTTGGTGTCCCAATCCCGCCCATCAGGCGTGGATTGGGGAGAGCCTGGACCTGCCTCAACTCACCGAACTGATAACGCAGCTTGTCCGAGGCGCTGAATAGGCGGATACGCCCGGGGAAGGGTAAGCGATGACGGCTGCTTATAGATGAATGCGTTTCGGCCCAGTGCAAGCTACGCCATCTGTTAATGAACAGATGAGTCTGGGGCGGCCGTAGGCAACGCCAGCTATCAATAGGCAGATGCGTCTGAAGCAGGCTCAGACTGCGCTAGTCGCTAACGAGTGAATGGGTTCGGGTTGACCCCGGGCAACGCCGACTAGCTATCAAGAAGAGATTGCAGGTAGGCGCGGTAGTCCTCGGCGAGGCTTGCGGGGCCGTCAATGCGCACCGTGTTGCCGAGTCCGGCTATCCAGCCGAAGAATTGCTGGGATTTGCGAATTTTCACGATGGCCTTGGCGGTGGACTCATCTACCACCGAAAACATGGCGGCTTTCCCAAAGCGGTCCATCACAATTTCAACGTGATCGGCATCTACTAAAAGGGTAGCAGTCACCGGTTCGCCATTGAAACGACCAAAGTATTCGTGCTGGTTGCCATCAAATACAAAGTGAGTGATTTCGTCGTTGGTGGTGCTTCTCAGGTCGGTGATGCGAAGTTGCTTCATGCGGTCAATACGAAACTCTGTCATGGCCTCGTGGTTGTCATTCCAGGCAGTCAGATAGTAAAACCCGTCGGCATAGCTGATGAGCACGGGTGTTACCACGTGGGGCTTGCCGTTATGAGTAGCTGTAGGCTTACCATCAATTCCTAAGCGGTAATACATGAACTCAATCTTTTTATGGCGATGCATGGCCTCGTGGAGGGTGTCGATATGCTCGAACACACTATCATTTTTGGAAGTGATGCGGTCTTGGACATGAATGCGTCGGCTCAGTAAGGCGCGTTGATGATCGCTCGCAAAAAGCTTGAGATTGGTGGTCAAGGCGTTGGACTGACGGCGGGTTAAGAACTTGCAGGATTCCACGGCGTCTACCAATAACATGAGCTCGGATAAGGTGAAGTCATGGCGAATCAAGGCATACTCCACCGGATTGCGCTGATAGGTTTGAATCTCCAAACCAAAATCTCGCAGAGTTTGGAGGTCTCGATAGACGCCTTTGCGCTCGGCAGGGATACCAAAGCTGTCCAGACGCTCCAGTAGCTGACTCATGGTAAGGCCGTGTTCGGCATCAGTTTCTTCTTCAAGAATTTGGCGAATGTAGAGCAGCTTGAGCTTTGCTTTGCTGTGATTTGCCATGGTTGCTTCTCTTTCCCCTTTGCCCCTCAAGGGCATGCCGTTCTCCTCTGACCCAAGACTGTACCACAGAAGGGCCAGAGCAGGCGAGACCCTATCGTTTCAGGGGTGCGTGCGTGCGGAGAAATGCAGGTGAGACCTCACCGATCGAGGGGCGCGAGTCTGCGAAGAACTGCAGGCGAGACTGAACCGACGGATGTGCGTGAGATTCCGGAGACATATAAGCGAAATCCAGCTGATCGATGGGTGTGAGCGTATGGGGAAGAGCGTGCAAGACCGTGCTGACGATGGAATAGAGAGCCTAAAGAGGTGCTGGCTCCGTGAGAGCCATGAAAAGCAGCATTCTGGTTTCAACTCGCCAAACAGGGGGTAAAGCGGCTGCAACGTTTTTTAGTCAAATCGCTGCTGGTTTTCTGCCGAGGGATGGAATTTTCATAATAAGTAGCAATTCCGTAATGAGGTACCGCCATCTCCACCAAAAACGAAATCAAGGCGAAGGTAGCAAGGGAGTAGGTCTATGGAAGCCAGTAGCGTCAACAGCTTTTTCGTACTTATCACGAGCGACATTGATAACTTCATGTACACCTATATTTTGGTGGCGCTGCTGGTGTTTACCGGACTGTACTTTAGTATCCGAACGCGCTTTGTGCAGATTCGCTATCTCAAAGAGATGGTCGTGCAGCTCTTCGAAAAGAAGGTCGACAAGGGCGGACGGGCCATCTCATCGTTTCAGGCCATGATGGTTTCTACAGGGTCACGTGTGGGCACAGGCAATATTGCGGGCATCGCCACGGCTCTGGCCACCGGTGGTCCTGGTGCTCTTTTTTGGATGTGGGTCATGGCTATTGTGGGAGCCGCATCGGCCTTTGTGGAGTCAACGCTCGCACAAATTTGGAAAGTGAAGGAAATAGAAGGGGAGT
>CAJUNI010000045.1 GCA_910587945.1 uncultured Parvibacter sp. | reverse complement strand
GCGATAGACCAGATCGTGGTCCCGGGGAACGTCTTGGAACATCGGCTGGTCAAGGGCGATGGAGCGACCCGCCAACCACAAACAGAGAGCAGCCAATGGCACCAACACCAGCGGCAAGAGATAAGCCGTAAGCGCTTGGGGCACCATGCAAAGAGCTAAGTACAGCAGAGCCGACCCAAGGGTTCCCTTCACCAGTGTTAGGTTGCCCCGCGATGCATCCATAGCAGCAAACACCCGCTGCCAGCGCACCATGAATCCAGCCAACGCAAAACCAATAAGGGCAGAGCCTGCAAAGATCAAGAACAGCGAAAGAGCGGGAATATACATGGCCGCCACCAACATGAGTGGCCCCGCAGCCAATGGCGCCGCACAAGGCACCACGCTATTGCGACAAGCCACCGCAGGACGCATCCAAGCCAATCCCATCCAACAGGCAAAGGTAAGCGCGAAGGCTAAGATCTGCACAATGTAGAACCCAATGGTGACCAATTCCGTTTGGCAGGATGGATCCAGATAGGGATAAATGCCACCCCATATTGAAGTAGCGTTCATAGACAATACCGCTGCATACCCAAAGCTTGGTACGTCTGGCTTTAGTGCGGCAATTTCTTGTTGCACTACCCTTCCCTTTCCCCTCACCAAACTGGCTTCTATTCTATCAGCATCACCATCCATTATGAGGCTGCAAGGGCCTAATAGGCTTGTCACCACCCGGCTCTGAACAGGCAAAACGCGAAAACCACCAGAATCTGGTGACAAACTCCGACCCGAAAACCTCCTAGAATCTGAGCCATGATACGGCGGCGGCGCGCACCGCCCATCCAAATCACCGCTGAACCCTTTTAGGGAGAAGCGAAAACAACTGACCTAACCATTGGTCAGAGCGAGGGGGCCGGGTAAAATCGGCCAGAAACGTTATGGAGGAGGTTTGCATGTCTGACGAATTCAGCACCATGGATCGTCGAACCTTCGTAAAAGCCACCGGAGCCGTTGGGGCTTTGGGAGCTGTGGGTGCCCTAGGCGTTGGTGCTGCCACCCTAGGAACCAAAGAGGTTGCGTTGGCCGAGGGTGCCAACGACGAGCGAGTAGTGTGGACCCACTGCCACGTTAACTGTGGCGGCGCCTGCGTGTTGCAAGTCCACATGAAAGGTGACGAGATTGACTATATCGAGTCCGACAACACCGGCGACTCGAGCTTCGGTGGCTACCAGGCTCGTGCTTGCCTGCGCGGCCGGTCTCTCAAGACCTGGCTGGAAGGACCCGATCGTCTGAACTATCCCATGAAGCGCGTAGAGGGTACGAAGCGCGGCGAGGGCAAATACGAGCAGATTAGCTGGGATGAAGCACTCGACACCATTGCATCCGAGTTCACGCGTATTCGCGAGACCTACGGCAACGAGGCTATCTTCATCCAAGAGTGCTCCGGCGTTGAGCAGAACATCATGATGAACAACCCGTTCTTCCGCCTGTTCAACTTGCTGGGCGGCGAAATCACTCGCTATGGCAGCTACTCCAGTGCCGCCATCAGCTTTGGTGCCTACCCCTACACCTATGGTGGAAGCTGGGGCGCCCGCTCTTACAAGACCTTGAAGCCCAACTCTTTGGTAGTGCTCTTTGGCAACGCCCCCAATGACACCCGCATGGGTGGCGACGGCGCTGGCTATGACCTGAATGTTGCCCGTGAGCAGAAGAATGTGCGCATCATCACCATTGACTACCGTCGAAGCGAGTTGGCCACCAACCAAGATGTGGAGTGGATCCCCATCCTTCCGGGCACCGACGCTGCTCTGGTGGCTGGTATTGCCCATGAGCTCATTACCAAAGACCTGGTAGATACCGACTTCCTGCACACCTATTGCGTGGGCTATGACGAAGAGACCCTGCCCGAGGGCGCTCCGGCCAATAGCTCCTACAAGGCCTACATCCTCGGCGAGGGCTACGACAAGGTGGAGAAGACGCCGGCTTGGGCCGCTCAGATAACGCGGGTTCCCGAAGAGCGTATTATCCAGTTGGCTCACGAAATTGCCGAGGCAGATCCCTGCTTTATCGCCCAAGGTTGGGGCCCGCAGCGCCACACCAATGGCGACTACGCTGCCCGCGCCATCATGGCCCTGCCGCAGCTGGTAGGCCAGGTAGGCAAGCCGGGCACGAATTCCGGCGGCCGTGAGGGCAATGGCAGCATTGGCTTGTCGTCCCTTCCCGCCGGCGATAACCCCGTGACCACCAAGTTCCCCCAGTATCTGTGGCCAGAAGTTATTGCTCATGGCCCCGAGCTCACTGCCGAAAACGCTGGCATTCGCGGCAAGGACAAGCTGGATACCGGCATCAAGATGCTGATCAACTACGGCAACAACATGATGGCCAACCAGAATGGCGACATCAACTACACCACCGATATCCTGCGCGATGAGAGCCTCTGCGAGTTCATCCTGCAATATGACGTGAATTGGACTGATTCTTGCAATTGGGCCGACATCGTACTGCCTGACTTAACTCCCCAGGAAACCTGGACGTTGTCAGCGGCCGGCGAAGCAAACGACTCTCTGGGCCTTTGGCTGGGCCAGCCTCTCTATGAGCCCAAATATGAGCGTCGTGAGGTCTATGAAGTCTGTGGCGAATTGGCCAAACGCCTGGGCGTCTATGACGAGTACTCAGAAGGTGGCATGACCCGCGAGGATTGGTGCCGCAAGCTACTGGACAAGGTACGCGAGAAGAAGCCTCAGGTTCCCACCTTTGAGCAAATGCTTGAACAGGGCATCTACAAAGAGGACATGGAAGTCAAAGACAAGACCGAGGACTTCATCCTTGATCCGGAGGCCAACCCCCTGAAGACCGCCACCGGCAAGATTCAGTTCTACGCACCCGAGCTGGCCGAGTTTGCCGAAACCTGGGAGCTGCCCGAGGGCGACGTTATCTACCCCATTCCGGCCTACTTCCCTGGCTACGATGGCCCGGAGTCTTTGACCAGCGAAAAGCCGCTCATCATTACGGCATTCCACACCAAGGCAACCACCCACTCCAGTTACGCCAACAACGAGGCCGTGCAAGAAGTGGCGAAGTTCCAGGCCTGGATCAACCCCATCGACGCCGAAGAGCGCGGTATTGCCCACAACGACATGATGCGCATCTTCACCGATCAGGGCGAGATTCGTATGCCCGCGAAGGTTACCACCCGCATCATGCCTGGGGTTGTCACCGTTCCCCAAGGCGTGTGGCACAAGGCCGACATGCAGGGCGACCGCATCGACCACGGTGGATGCGTCAATACGCTGTGCAGCCGCCATCCCAATGTAATTTCCAAAGGCACCGGCCAACACAGCTGCACGGGCCAAGTCGAGAAGGTGGAGGGCTAAACCATGACTCAATACGGTTTTTACTTCGACGCCACCCGCTGCACCGGCTGCAAAACCTGCGAAGCAGCGTGTCGCGATTACCATCACCTCAAGTCCGGCCAAACCTATCGCCATGTCTATGAACTCGAAGGCGGCGACTGGTCCCAGAACACTGATGGCACCTGGACGACCAATTCTTACACTTACTACACCTCCTTCGCCTGCCAGCATTGCGACAACCCGGCGTGCACCCATGTGTGCCCCACGGGCGCTATGAGCAAAGGCGAAAACGGCCTGGTAGATGTAGACAAGGAACGCTGCATTGGGTGCGGTTACTGCGCCATGGCCTGCCCCTACGACAACCCCAAGGTCGATCGCGAAGCGGGACATTCAACCAAGTGCAACGGTTGCGCCGAGCGTGTTGCTGAGGGCAAGGATCCCATTTGCGTTGAAGCCTGCTCGATGCGTGCACTGGAGCTTGCTCCCGTCGATGAGATTGCGAAGAAGGGCACTCAAGCTGCTATCGCGCCGCTTCCCGAGCCTTCTCTTACGAACCCGAATCTGTACATCAAAGCCTGCCACGTTGCTCAACCTTCCGGTTCACGAGACTGTCATGTGGCTAACAAATCGGAGGTGAAGTAAATGGGAACTGGATTCGAGCATGCTCCCCTTGCTCTCTTCACGACGCTGACACCCATGGCCGCTGCTTCCTTTATTGTGCTGGCCTATGCGTTCATCGCGGGAAAGCCCGATGAGGCTACTGCAAAGCGTCTCGATCGTTGGACCGCTTTGCCCGCCGTCGTTATGGCTGCCGGCATGATTGCCGCTATGTTCCATTTGGCAAATCCCGCCCACGCGATGTTTGTGTTTAGCGGCTTGGGCACGTCACCCCTTTCCAACGAGCTTGCGGTGACCGTCGCCTTTGCTCTGGTGGCCCTGGTCTACTGGATTTTGGGCTTGGCAGGCAAGCTTCCTGCTCACGGTGGGTTGCGCAGCGGCTTTCTCATTGTGTTGGCTTGTGGCTCGGTAATTCTTGCCTTGGCTTGCGGGGCTGCCTACATGATGAACACCATCCCCACCTGGGACACGCCCTATTCGTTGCTGCAAATGCTTGGTTATGCCCTGCTCGGGGGCGCGGCCCTCGGTGCTCTGGTGTGCGCATTGGCAAAGGCATCCCTTCCCTCCAACGCCTCACTGGTCATTGCCGCCATCGGAGCCCTGGGCGTCGTTCTTTCCCTCATTGGGCTTGTAGCTCAAGCAGCCGGTTTGGATGCCATTGCAAACATTTGGGGCAGCGCCGCTGGGTTAGTTCCCGCCCTCAACACCATGATTGGTATCTTCGCCGTCTGTGGTGTGGTGGCCTGCATCCTGTTGTTCCTGGGTTATCGCCGGACGCCCAAAGCAACCGGCAACGCCGTAGCTGCCACTGCTTCGTGGACTTCCCTCGGAGCCATTGTGCTGGCCGCGGTAGGAATCTTTGTAGCACGCATTGCGTTCTATGGTCTGTTTATGGGAATTGCGCTCTAGTCTCCCTCCCGACATTCAACTGCGCAATTACTATTGAGGGCTGCCTTCCTTCCCGGGCAGCCCTCGCGGCCGTTTAAGGAGCTATAGGATGGAGATGGCTTTAAGCGAAATAACGCTGGTACTCTTTACCACCATTGCACCGGTGGGTATTGTGGGCTTTTGCCTGGTTGCCCTCTACGCCTGCATTGCCAACGCCGCCGACGCCACAAAAGCGAGCCGCTATCTGGTAATCCCTCTGGCCTTTGTGATTTCGGGACTCATTGCTTCAGCCACTCATTTGGGCACGCCCGCCAACGCCCTCTACGTACTAACCGGCGTCGGACGCTCTCCCCTTTCTAACGAAGTGGTTGCGGTAGTAGCCTTTCTGGCCATTGCGGGCACCTATTGGATCGCCTCATTCCGGGACGATTGGAAGCCACTCGGACGCCGCATTGCCCTGGGGATTTCTATGGTCCTGGGTGCTGTGGCCTTACAAGCTATGGCGGTGGCCTATTCGGTGGAATGGGTACCCACGTGGAACTTGCCCACGGCCCCCATCACACTCTGGCTCGGATGCTTAGCGCCCGGCGTGGTCCTCGGACTTCTGACCCTCCATGCAGCCCACCTTGCGCCCTCAAAGCGGTTTGCCTACCTGGTGCTGGCGTTGGGCTTTGCTGCCATGGTGGCCGACCTGGTGGTTCTTGGGATGGAATGGGGGCTTCTGGGTTCCATTGCTACCACCGTTTCTGTGGCGGCGGATCTTGTGCCGTTTATGCCCGCGGTTATGGGTGGCTTCGCCGTCCTGTCGGCCGCTGGACTCGTAATTCTTGCAAGTTTATCCGCCGGGAAGCTTTCGCTTTCTCATGGCTGGTGGCTGGCAGTGGCCAGCGCCGCCCTTCTCCTTATGCTTGCCGGTTGCTTCGCCGTCCGCTTCTGCTTCTACGCCATGTACATGACGGCCGGTCTGTAAGAGAGAATGCGTGCGCGGTGGGCGCCGCGCACGACTGGCTGCCCAAGGCCTACCCCTGGGATTCATAGGGAGCAGGCGGCTGCTCGTTGATTAGGTTCGGCGAAAAGGCGCGACAGTAACTCAAGATCATTTGGAATTCAAGGCGTACCGTGTAGTCATCAAAGCACACTCCGTATTCCTTCTCGATACGCCGGATGTTGTAAACCAGGGTGCTGCGATTCATTCCCAACGCCTCGGCAGCTGCGGTGGCCGCACGCTCATGGGCCAGGTAGACATCCACAAGGGTGCAGTCGAAGCTACTCGTTGTGGCAAGGCGAATAGCAAACCGCGATTCCAAGCAAAACTTCACGAAGGCATAGTCGCCTTTGTCCGCCCGCAAAAACCAGGGAAGGAACAACTCGTCGAAGGAAATGATATGGGTGCCATCATCCTTGGTACCCTCCCCTTGCACCTGCCGCTGTTTAACCAGCGAAAGCTCTGAACTAAGTTCCCGGACGACGAGGGCTTGTTGGTAGGCCAAGGGAAGCAGAGTGAACGTATTACATAGCCCCGATAAATAGGCCCGCCCTTCGCAATCCTTCAGATAACACTCCAGCCGGTCCAAGAAGCTTCGGTCGCTGAGATCCCGTACCGAAATCAGCAGCAAAACCTGATCACTTTTGATTGAAGCCAAGCAGCACTGGTCTTCTTCGGATGCGAACTGATAAACATTCAGCAGCGCTTCCATGGACGGATTCTTCAGGCGAATGAACCCAAACAGGTAGCCCATCTCTTTGGCGAAGCCTAGCTCATGGGCGAAATGAATGCAGTAGGGCATGTTTTCATTGGCGGTTTCGCGGTGCGAAAGCATCTCGAGCAACACATCAGCCGGACCTTTTTGCAGCGCCTGGGACGCAAAATCTGCCCGAAGCCTGCAACAGCGTTGGATAGTTTCGGCAAAGAGCGCGGCACATTCTCGACTGACCGAGTCATTTTTGTGTGTGCTATCCACCAGCATCAGTCGCCCATAGACAGCTCCGTGCACCTCAAGGGGCCGCACCAAAGCTTCATAGCGCAGAGGATGAGCCGCTAGCACAAAATCCTCAGTGGACTCTTTTTCGCACAACTGCTTCCACTGATTGGCCTGCTCAGAAGAAATGCGGCCTTGCGCTTTGAGGGTGCAACAAAACGGGTCATCATTAGGAATTGAGTTAGTTGCGGCCACCAGTCGACAACTGTCGTCAACCAACGCAGTCCAAAAGGTCAGATATGGCTCCGAAAGATCAAAGAGGCATTGAAGTGACCGTCCCTCAAGAATGGCCTGGTCCAAGCGTTTGATCCAGGAGAAGTAAGGATCGCAAGCCCTATTCAGCCGGTAGAGCAGCTTCAGTCGATCTTCTCCCAGACGCGCCACCACACCATTCTCATGGGCCGGCTCAAGGGTAGAGTCCGCCGCAATAAAGAAGCAGGTCGGGTGCTTTTGGCACAGATCATCGAGCTGGGACGCCTCTGCCACATAGAGACACTCCTGTTGCAACTCGTCGTGGAGTTCAGGAAGCGCTAGTGAGCTGAATGATTGCGCGTGAACACGATCGCTCGTCATCATCGCGCAGGGCGCGCAAAGCGATTCAATCAAGCGAAATGGCAACGCTCCCATAGTTTCGCACTCCCCCTAAAACACGCGGCCTGCTTGGGATAGGCCAACCGTAGCCCCTCGAGCCTCGAGGACATCCCCCCGATCACCTATAAGGCCAGCCCAAGCACCACTCCGCCGAAGCACCCACGACTCTCATCTCTCGAGTCAAAATTCTAACAAGAGGCTCGGGCCTTCCGCAGGGAGGAAGCGCAAAACCCGTTAAGGAAGGGAAAAGGAGCGCGCACCCTTAGGCGGACAACACAGCGAGGGTCTTCTCCAGGGCGCCGACGAACTGATCTAATTCTTCTTGGGTGTTGTAAAACGCCGGAGAAACCCGCACTACCTGGCGAACGTCATAGACCTGATGAAGCAGCGGCTGAGCGCATTGGTTGCCTGAGCGCACCGCGACCCCCAACGTATCCAGCAACTGCGCAATATCAAAAGGATGTACCCCGGGCACTACAAACGAAAGACAGCCAGCTCGTTGCTCAGGATCACCCAGGATCGTCACTGCACCCATCCGACCGAGCTTCTCCTCAAGAGCATAAAGAAGCTCCCGCTCATACTCCCCTATCCACGAGCGTCCAATCCGCTGCAAATAAGCACAGGCTTCAGCAAGAGCAATCGCCCCTACATAGTTTGGCGTTCCCGCCTCAAGCCGTAAGGGCAGCGACTCAAAGCTCGTAGCTTCAAATCTCACCTGGGCCACCATTTCCCCACCAAACACGCTCGGCTCCATGCACTCGAGCGCCTCTGGCTTGCCATAGAGCACTCCAATGCCTGTAGGCGCCATCATTTTGTGGCCCGAGAACACCAGGTAGTCGCAATCCACAGAGGCGACATCCACGGGTTCATGGCGAATGCTTTGGGCCGCATCCACCAAAACTTTAGCGCCGTAGCTGTGGGCAAGGGCCGTCAACTCCGCCACGGGAACCACCGTGCCCAGCACATTGGATACGTGTGCGAATGCGCAAAGCGCGACCGAATTCTCTTCCAAAATGCGGATGAGCGCTTCGCGATCAATATCCCCCGCCTCCGTTAAAGGCGCGACGATAAACGACGCACCAGTTCGCGCGCAAAGTTGTTGCCAGGGGACAAAATTCGCATGGTGCTCAAGGGCAGTAACCACCACGGCTTGCCCAGGCCCCAGCTGCGATTCAAGACCCCGCGCCACCTGATTGATGGCACTCGTAGCCCCACTGGTAAAGACAATCGAGCGAGGGTCGGAAGCTCCGATAAATGAAGCCACCACCGAACGGGCCTCTTCCAGCGCCGCCGTAGACCGCTCACTGAGTCGATGAATACCCCTATGGACGTTCGCGTTATCGGTTTGATAGTGAGTAATTATTCGATTAAGAACGCAGGTGGGCACTTGTGTTGTAGCCGCATTGTCTAAGTAAACGAGCTTCGTGTTGCCCCATTGCTGGTCAAGAATGGGGTACTCCGCTCGCAACGCCAAGACCTTGGCCTGGTCAGCCGGGATGTTCGCCATTACTGAACTCCTTGTTCGCAGGCCTCCACGCACGTCGCCACCCGATCAAGAATGCTCGAAAGGCCGCTTCTGCGCGAAGCCGTTAATAGGGGCAGTAAGCCTGCCTGCTCATAGACCTGCAAGAGCGCATCCTTCGAAAACGCTGCCGGCGCTTGTCCGTTAACCCCTTCCCGCAAGATATACAGAAGCCCCCGCACAATCAGCGTGTCGCTGTAAGCCTCAAGGTTTAAGCCTTCTGGGGCAAGCCCGAGGCGCACCCAAGTTTCCGATTGGCAGCCAGTCACCAGGTTGTCTTCGCAACACAGGCCTTCGGGAGGTAATCCCAGCTGATTTCCCAGGTGAGTGAGATAGGTGTACTTGTCGAATTCGTCCTCTAATGAGGCGAAATCATCCAGCATCTTTTGTTGAGCCTGCGAATACATCACCGATCCTCAACTTTCCGCAACGAACTTGGACCGCGCTCGGGAGCACGCATGGTACCTAAGCCGTGGCCGCATAGGCCTGCCAGAGCGCCTCTTCCAATTCAGGAAGGGTTTCAATGAATGCCGATTGAGCGGGCGAAAGCTTAACGCCCAAGCAGCGCTGTGTGACCAGAATGAACAACAGGGTTTTATCTTCAGCAGTACTGCTGTTTTGGCAGTTAATCGCCCGATCGCTTTCACGCACCGCCTTCGCTCCTTTTTGCAAAATGAGACTCTTACGGGCGAGCTCTTCGATACGCTCTTCCCCCTGGGCATGAGCCTCCGTCAACTCAAAGCGGGTCAGCAAATATTCCCGTAAGCATGACCCGAAGGCAGCGCGATCATGGGCTATCAACGCTGCCTTCATGGTGCGAGCATCAATCTCGGCCTGCTCATGGGACTTTCGGATATAGGCCAAAACGTCCTTTTCCATTAGGCTTCAAGAACCTCGAGTCCCAACATTGAGGCCAGCATAATGACTTCGTCGTAGCAGTCGCCATAGACCAGGGGAACGTGGTTTCCGCACTGGCATTGCTTCTCAAAGAAGTCGCGCTCGTCCTTGATGTGCAGATAGACGCCGATACTGCAGCCTGAAGCGTCGTAGCCAACACCGCCAGCCACCGTGCCCCGGGCCACAAGAATCTTGGTGCACGACGGATCGATGCGGCACATCGTAACTTCCTGACCCTTATCCGGCTGGAAATCGCAACGCAGGGTAGCTCCAAAGCCACTCCATGTGAAGGGCTTCAGGAGATAAGGCGTGGCCGGTTCGTCAAACCCATGCATATAGGGAGTGGTAACCGCATGCCAGGTGGCAATGGTGTTGGCCGGCATTTCCTCAACTTCGTTGCCCTCTTCGTCTTGCCAGCGGGTACCCGGGACCCCTTGCCCCTGGAACAGCTGGTGAGTGGTATTGCCCATATAGGTAGGCTTGTGACCCAAGGCGCCCAACAGCGCCATGGATACGGCTGCCGGCCCGTCGTACTCGCAGGCCGAAGGAATGCCCAGGCCGTGATGCAGCGAGTGGCACAGGCAGAACGTAAGGCGCTCTTCGTTCAGACGGCGTGTGGCGCAGGCATCGGGGCACACGCCCATAAAGGCATTGCACTCGTAGGCGTCCAGCATTTTGTCAGCCACATACCAGGCCGTAACCGAGCGAAGCAGGTCGTCGCGCTCGATTTCACAGCGCTCGGCATGAGCGATGAGTTCATCGGTGATGCGGCCAATCTCCTCCATCTCCTCAGCGGTGGGATTAAGCGTCGCACGGCCCGGGAGCGTGTAGTTTTTCTCGCTCTCCAAGGGATGCGTTTGATCGAGGAACTCATGGATGTTCGAGAACACGAAATTGACTCCCAAGCGATCAACCACGGCTTCGTAGTCCACAAAGTTATCGAGCGCACTGCCATTGCGCTCGCTTCCAAAGCGGCCCACGGCCAAGATGCGCATAGCGCGCAGTACCTTCCGTGCCCGCAGGGCCTCAAGACGCTTACGCACATCATCCCAGCTCAGGTGCCCCCAACTTTCGGCCAAACCTCGCGCGTTCATGGCAGCTGTCGTAATGTTTGGCATGGGGAACAAGCTGGGCACAAACACCATAGGCTTCTGTGTGCGTTGGCCCAACATGAGCGCCAATTCGCAATTACGGGAGTTCGCAGAAACCAGATAGACATCAACGGCATCGCAGCCCTCTGCCATTTCCTCAACGAGACTTGGCAATGAGAGGAAATTGTCATCGGTATTCACATGCATGGGCTCAAGCAGGTTAAACCATTCAATATCTCCCAGCTCAGCAGTGATTTTTGCCGACTCCTTGGCGAAGGTCTTTTCCGCTTTCGCCAGGTCATACTCAAGGGTGAGCATCTCGGGATCGCCGGAGCGGCAGGGCCCCTCATAGACGTACTGATGGCAGAAGGTAAATACGATCGGCTTAATGTTGAGTTTCACGTCTCTCAAATTGTTCATGGACTTCCCCTCTCAAAGAATTACCTCTAGCCCATAGATAACAAATCTGAAGCGAAGGAAGGCCCATGGCGGAAAACCATGAAAAACAGTTCCCAAATCGCGCAAAATATCGCCCATTTTTAGCAGGTTCGTCAAACCGAGGGGCGGTGTACTTCTTGGGCACTGATGCTAGAATGTCGCGTTGCAATCTATGCAATACACTCGCGTTTCTTGGTAAAGGAGAAAAGAATGACGTTTTGCCCATCCTGCGGCCTCGAGAATAAAGAGGGCGCCAAATTCTGCAAGAACTGCGGCAAGACCCTGCCCTCTGGCCCCGCTGCTGCATCCAGCCCTACCCCACGAGCTTCTTCGGCGGCTTCTCATCGTGGTGCGACCAAAGCCTCTGCGGCCCCGACTGCGGCTTCCTCCGCGAGCACCCCTGCGGCTTCCTCCGCGACCGCTGGTTCCGGCAGCGCTGCAACCCGCACTTACACGAGCTCCCCCTCAAGCGTGGTAAGCATTAAGGACGGGATCATTTCCTGGCCGGAGACGATGATTGTCCAGTCCTATATCGAAAAGATCACTACCAAGGTACCGTTGCCTGCGTTCCCCATCGTCGCGTTGATACTTCTCATCGTGGGCATTGTGGTTACCTTCTTTGGCAGCAACCACAGCTTTCAACTCTTTGTCGCTGGCATTGCGGTAGTCGTTATAGCTGTGTTGTGGTTTGCGTGGTGGCTCTATAAGCGCGCCACTGCTCCTAAGGGCATTTTTATCCACTTGAACTCGGGCAATGATGTCACGATCTTCTTGAATAATCGCGCAGAGGCCGATCGCATTGTGGAAGCTATTCGCGAATCTATTGCTGGACAGAAGACTGAAGTCACCATCAACTACACGAGCGCGACGAATTCCTCCCACTAGTCTTTAAGGTTCAATCACACATCGAAGCCGGCAGCCTCAACTTGCCGGCTTTTTTGATGGTTGCGGTTCGGGTGATGAGTGCTGGGCTGACGACATTGTGGTGGGCTAACGAGCTATCTTTCTGCATCATAGGCCTCTTTTCTGCCTCTTTTTGCCTTATTTGAGGCAGATTAAGGATCCATGAAACAGAAACGCTTTCGCGTTATGCCGCGCCTTAATTTGAATCTAAAAGGCTGAGGCATAAGTCCTAATACTTGGAAGCAGCCCGCTCGGCCACTTACCCATTGCTGCTGCACCAAGCTACAGAAATCACTACGCTTTAGTGAGACTTCACGCGATACCCAACAGAGTTGATGACACCTAGGCCGTACTGCGCCACGGATTTGTGCAAATTTGCAATTTTCATTTTTTGCAAATTGCCTCAGAGGTGCACCAGATGCTTTGGCGCAATCGGGTATCCCCGCTCTCAACAAACTTGCCTGTTGTAAGACAACTTCATATAATCGTCTTACAACCTAGGAGGCCATCATGACAACCTCATCAGTAACTGTTCGCGTTGACGAAGCTACCAAGCAAGCCGCTGCATCGATCGCAGAAGATTTTGGTTTCGATCTTTCTTCTGTAACACGCGCTTTTTACCGCCAAATCGTTCGAGAGCAACGAATTCCATTGAATCTTGAGTACCCGAAACCAAACAAGGAATCTCTCGAATCTTTGAAGGAAACCGAGAAACTCATCGCATCCGAGCACCCCGGCTATGACTCCCTCGAAGCTATGTTCGAATCAATGGATTTATAGATGCTAAGGCCCAATTACACTCCCCGCTTCATGAAAGATATGAAACGGCTCACAAAGAAGCATGTTGAGTTGAAGCCGCTGAAGGAGGTCATGCAGCTAATCATCGACGATACTCCTCAAGCAAAAGCAGAGTTAAAAAGGCGC
The DNA here is from genome assembly GCA_910587945.1 of uncultured Parvibacter sp. Lineage (GTDB taxonomy): Bacteria > Actinomycetota > Coriobacteriia > Coriobacteriales > Eggerthellaceae > CAJUNI01. Next base: position 5,354 of record CAJUNI010000045.1, on the reverse strand, counting down.
CATAACATGCATGTGCTTAAAGGAGATTGGAGCGGTAGTCTAGAATGTCATGTGGCGAACGTGGGAGACTGGCTTCTCATCTGGGCGCCTACTAAAGACCAAGTGTATTTTCAACGAACCGGCAGTCATGACGAACTGTTTGGTTCCTAAGGAAAATGATATGAGCAAATCGAGTTTCGATTATGCAGTACAGCAGATACGAATTAACGAAGAGTTTTTCGAAGACGTAGTCGTGGAGCATCTCCGTGATCAGCTCAACTACGACTATCTCTATGGCCCCGATGTAGAAAGGACTAACGAGAAATACGAGGATGTATTTCTCCCTTCAATCCTACCCTCCGCGCTTCGCAGGATAAACAAGGATCTGCCTCAAGCCGCAATTCAAGAAGCTATTTTAAAAATTTCTAATGTAGAAGGCGATTCACCCCAACACAAGAACGAGCGATTTTCTGACTACCTGCAAAATGGTGTTGAAGTCCGCTATTTCAATGGCAAAGAAGATATCAACGACATCGTTTATTTGATCGATTATGCCAACCCAGAGAACAATGATTTTCACGTGGTAAACCAATGGACCTTCGTCGAGTATTCAGAAAAAAGACCGGATGTAGTCGTCTTCATTAATGGAATTCCGCTTGTAGTCTTCGAGCTAAAAAGTCCATCGCGCGAAGAAACGGATGCGTCAGAAGCCTACCTTCAACTGCGAAATTATATGCAACACATTCCTTCCTTTTTCGTACCAAATGCCTTCTGCGTAATGAGCGATATGGCGGAAACTCGCGTCGGAACAATAACGGCAGATGAAGACCGCTACGTCTCCTGGAAATCAGTTGATGGCGATTACTCAGAAACATCTTTTGCCACCTGGAAAACCATGCTGGATGGCATGATGCCCAAAGCAAGATTGATAGACATTATCAAGAACTTCATTTGCTTTGGTGATACATCTACGCGGGTCATAAAATACCTTGCGGCTTATCACCAATACTTTGCAGTAAATAAAGCTGCTCTGCGCACCCAAGAAGCCGTAAATGGGGATGGCAAAATTGGTGTGTTTTGGCACACCCAAGGAAGCGGTAAGTCTTTATCGATGGTATTTCTTGCCCATTTACTGCAAGAACAGCTTGATAGTCCCACCATCGTTGTTATTACCGACAGAAACGACCTAGACAATCAGCTTTATGGTCAATTTTCACAATGCAGCGATTTCTTGAGGCAAAAACCTGTACAGGCAAAAAGCTGCGAAAACCTTAAGGAACTTCTGCGCGGTCGTGAAGCCAACGGCATTATTTTCACCACGATGCAGAAGTTCACTGATACTGACGAGCCCCTCTGTGATCGCTCAAACGTAATTGTCATGGTAGACGAAGCGCACCGCGGACAGTATGGCCTCACAGAGCGCATGGATGCTGAAGGTAATGTCTCCATCGGAGCAGCACGTATGGTGCGCAAAGCCTTGCCCAATGCTGCGTACATCGGGTTTACCGGAACCCCTATAGCAACCGAAGACAAGAATACGAGAGAGATATTCGGCGACTATATCGATGTATACGACATGACTCAATCAGTGGAAGACAACGCCACTCGCCCCGTCTATTACGAAAGCCGCGTTGTTGCCCTCAAGCTCAACGAAGACGCGCTTCGCCAACTTGATAGCGTATATGCAGAATTCGCTACCGAGGCTGATGAGATTAGCCTAGCTAAGGCAAAGCGCGATCATGTCGGCCTAGATGCGCTCTTCGATACGCCAGAAACCATCGACGCACTCTGTATGGACATCATCGATCACTACGAGAATAATCGGGAGGATGTTCTCGCCGGCAAAGCCCTCATCGTTGCCTATAGCCGTCCTATTGCAATGAAAATCTATTACAGACTCCTGGAATTACGTCCTAACTGGAAGGACAAGGTGGGCGTTGTGATGACAACCTCAAACCAAGATCCTGAGGAGTGGTTTGAGATTTGCGGTGGAACCAAGCACAAACATGAGATGGAGCGTAAGTTCAAAGCAGAGAATGATCCATTAAAGATAGCTATTGTTGTAGATATGTGGCTTACCGGGTTCGACGTCCCGAGCCTTGCAACTATGTACATCTTCAAACCAATGTCGGGCCACAACCTCATGCAGGCCATCGCCCGCGTTAATCGCGTTTGCAAAGGCAAGGAAGGCGGCCTAGTGGTCGATTACATCGGCATTGCAAATGCACTCAAACGCGCCATGAAAGACTATACCGGTCGCGATCAAACCAACTATGGCGAAATGGATATCGCCATGACTGCGCTGCCAAAGTTCGAAGAGAAGCTCCGTGTCTGCCGAGATCTTCTCTATGGCTTCAGCTATAAGACAAACATCTTCAGCGGCAGTAAGTCTAGTCTTGCAACGGCAATTGCTGAAGGCACGGATTGGCTTCTGGATCCGAAACACGCTCAAGATAAAGAAGATTTCATTCAACAATGCCAATTAATGAATCAGGCATTGAGTCTTTGCAAAAGTCTAGTTGACGAACGCGATCAACATGAAGCCGCCTATTTCTCGGTCCTCCGCGTTCAGATCCTGCGCCTGGAAGGGCGCAATGGTCGTGGCGGAAAAGGAATGAGCTACGCTGAATTCAATAAGCGTATTAATGCGATTATGGAACAGACCGTTAAAGCGGATGGCGTCATAAACCTCTTCGAGAATGACAGCGTAGAGATATCGCTTTTCGACGAAGCGTTCCTTCAAGAAATCGCCAACATGAAACAAAAGAATATAGCCCTCGAAAGCTTGAAGAGGCTTATTAAGGAAAAGGTCAGGAGCTACCAAAAGACAAGCGTCGTAAAAGCCGAGAAGTTCAGCGAGATGCTTCAAAAGACTCTCAATGGCTATCTAAACGGCATGCTCACTAATGCTGAGGTCATCGAAGAACTGGTAAAGATGGCAAAGGAAATGCTATTGGATCGCTCGGATGCTGATGCCCTTGGGCTGTCCGAAGAAGAAATGGCATTCTACGACGCAATCACCAAGCCGCAAGCTATCAAAGACTTCTACGACAACGACCAGCTTGTTGCCATTAGCCGCGAACTCACAGAAACCATGCAGAAAAGCGCAACCATAGATTGGCAGAAGAAAGAAAGCGCTCGCGCAGGAATGCGTCGCGCCATTAAGAGGCTTTTAAAGAAATACAAGTATCCCCCTGAGGAAGTTAGCGGAGCCTTAGAGACAGTTATGGCTCAATGCGAACTCTGGGCCGACAACAAAATCTACGATTAGGGATTGAATCATGGCAAAGAACACTGACAACACTGCTGAAATCGGCTTTGAAGAGCAGATTTGGAAAGCAGCCGATAAGCTCCGAGGAAACCTAGATGCTTCCGAATATAAGAGCGTCATTTTAGGACTCATCTTCTTAAAATATATCTCCGATAAGTTCGATGAACGCCACCAAGAGCTCATCGACGAAGGGGACGGGTTTGAAGAAGATCGCGATGAGTACACCTATAAAAATATCTTCTTTGTTCCAGAGAGCGCACGCTGGTCAGTAATTGCAAAATCCGCCCATGACCCAGAGATTGGCAAAGTGATCGATGAGGCCATGCGCCAAATTGAAGCCGAGAATCCAAAACTGAAGAACATACTCCCCAAAAATTTTGCCCGGCAGGAGTTAGATAAGCGCAAACTAGGTGACGTCGTTGACCTTTTCACCAATGTGCAGATGGCTGAAAAGGGTGACACGCGAGATATTCTCGGACGTACCTACGAGTATTGTCTTAGTAAGTTTGCCGAAGCAGAAGGCAAAAATGCCGGAGAGTTCTATACGCCTGCCTGCATCGTGAAAACCCTCGTAGAAGTAATTGAGCCCTACAAGGGCCGTGTCTATGACCCTTGCTGCGGAAGTGGCGGTATGTTCGTACAATCCGCAGAGTTCGTAAAGCGACACCAGGGCAATATCGAAAGCCTCTCAATTTTTGGACAAGAAAGCAATCCGACCACGTGGAAAATGGCAACAATGAACCTTGCCATTCGAGGAATTGATGCAAATCTAGGCCCAGCAAATAAGGACACGTTCTTTGACGATGTTCATAAGTTTGATAATTTCGATTTTGTCTTAGCAAATCCTCCGTTCAATATGAAAGACTGGGGCGGAAAAGATTTGAAGAATGACCCCCGTTGGGAGTTTGGTATCCCGCCCGAGGGAAATGCTAACTTTGCCTGGGTACAGCACATGATTCATCATCTAAAAAGCAATGGACGTATGGGAATGGTTCTCGCCAATGGATCACTCTCCAGTCAAACTGGCGGCGAGGGGGATATTCGAAAGGCAATCGTAGAAGCGGATCTGGTAGAAGGAATTATCGCAATGCCAGACAAGCTGTTCTACAGCACGGGAATCCCTGTCAGCCTCTGGATTATCTCAAAGAGCAAGAGTCAGCCCGGCAAAACGCTTTTTATTGACGCTCGCGATATGGGGACGATGGTTAGTCGCAAGCTGCGTGAGTTCACAGATGAGGACATATCGAAAGTCGCGAAGGCGTTCGACACATTCAGGGAAGGCAAACTGGAAGACGAGCCCGGCTTTTGCAAGGTATCAACTATCGCGGATATTGAACAGCAGGACTTTATTCTCACGCCCGGCCGATACGTAGGCATCAAGCCTGAAGAAGAGGACGGAGAGCCATTTGAAGAGAAGATGGCGCGCCTGACAGGTGAAATATCAAAATGCTTCGAGGAGTCCAATCGCTTACAAGAACAGATCAAGAAGAACTTGGAGGCGATTGGGTATGGAATGTGAAAAAATTGAACTTTCGGAAGTAATCAACGACATTGCTGCTGGCCCATTTGGCTCAAATATTAAGGTTTCATGCTTCGTAGATGATGGGTTTCCAATTATCGATGGCGCGAACCTTAAAGGAACGAAGGTCTCTGACAATATAACCAAATTTGTAACCGAACAAAAAGCCAGATCTCTAAAAAGATCAATCGCAAAGCGCGGCGATGTTGTTGTTACCATTAGCGGAACTCTTGGACAAATATCATATATTCCAGAAGAGTCAGCATATCCAGAGTATCTCTGTTCGCAACGACAGTTTAAAGTCACTTTTGATACGACTCGCGTTTATGTTCCTTATCTTGTCTACTATTTCCATACACACGAAGGTCAAAGCAAAATATTAGCTTTCGCTAATCAGACAGGCGTTCCGGCACTTGCGCAACCTACGAAAAATTTCAAGCGAATATCTATTCAGTTGCCCCGCCTAGAGATTCAAAAACGCATTTCTATGTTGGCGGAATTACTTGATCAGAAAATTGAACTCAACAATCAGCTAAATGGCTATTTAGCTGCGTAGGCAGTTCGATATTTGAGACGTCGATCTCG
>CAJUNI010000044.1 GCA_910587945.1 uncultured Parvibacter sp. | reverse complement strand
GCTGTTTTGATAATGGGTCATAGATCAGGAATCGAATGAAGTGGGGGAGCTTCCATCATGTTGAATAACTTATTCTTCCTCGTATCTGTCCTCGTTTTGTTAGTGGGCTGTGCCATCCTCTTTATGGATGTGGTGGTATCCATGAAGACCGATCGGTGCAAAATTGCGGTGCCGGGAGAATATATCGCGAAGGCCGATACCGGGGCTCATAGTGGGTTTTTCGTACTGACGGCGCCAACATTTCGCTATAGCTTTGAGGGGAAAACCTACCAGGAGCGTAGCGCAAACCTATTCTTCCATTTGTATCTTCCGGCAGGCAAGCTCGCAGTGCCCTTTGTCGAGGGAAAAACCTACGAAGTCTTTGTAAATCCGGCCCAACCCACCATGATTATTTCGGCTGGTGAGCAGCGGTTTCCTTTCTTGCGCAAGCTCGGTTGCGCAGTGGCTCTCGTGGGCGTATTGCTCGTGCTTGCGGCCATGAGAATGCCGGTGCTCTCTTAATCTGCGAGGAGCGCGGTGGGGAGCGTGTAGAACCCTGGCGCATTGCTCCTCCCAGGGACCCTTGTGGAGGATCCAGGCACGCTGAATTCCTTAACCAAGATCGGATAAGCGGATGACGGAATCGTCGTCCGCTTTTTTGTGCTGCGACAAGGGCACTATCACCATTTATGCCATAGGAGCATGGGAAGCATGCGAAAGCGCTCTAGGAAGATGCGAAACCGGATTGGGAGGGTAGCGCATCGCTATTTTAAGTATTCCAACAATGGTTGATATATTCAATGAGCCGTCATTTTGGTTATGGGGTTTTACCAGATGAAGGCTTAATTTCTCGACTGTTGAGCCATGAAATTTGCTCCAGTCTTCGAGTTCTTTATGAGCTCATTTTCTCGAGGTTAAAAGCGCGAGAGAGGGGGTGATTTTGCGTGAGTCCTCGTGGGTGTTGGCACCCATGGGAGCGGACTCTCCGCCTGATGCGGAATCGCGAAATCCAATTAGGTACGCGTTAAAGAGAAAGAGGAGGGTATCGCATGGCAACATTTGTCAAAGAAGATGCGAAGCCCCAGGTAACATTCCTGGAAGATGGTACCGAAATTCACCGCACGTCCCCTTGGTCTCCTCCGGGATGCCATGGCGTAGGCTGCGGTATTCGTGCGTTTGTGAAAGATGGCAAAGTCGTTAAGGTTGAAGGCGACCCCGATGACGTTATTACCCAAGGCCGTCTTTGTGTTCGCTGCCTTCGTGTTCTTGACCTCGTTTATCATCCCGACCGCATTGTGCATCCGATGTATCGTGATCCCAAGGACCGCGGCAAGGCTGATGCGTGGCAGGTCGTTACGTGGGACTGGGCCTATGACAAGATTTCTGAAGAAATCGCTAAGTGCAAGGAAAAGTATGGTCCCAACTCCCTGACGGTTCTGACGGGTACGGGTCGTGAGGCTGGCCGTTACATGACCAACACCTCTGCTCGTATTTGCGTGACCACCAACCAGTGCTACACCCAGACCGGCTTCTCCTGCATGGCTCCTCGTGACACCGTGTGCTCCATGATCGGTGGCGCAGGCTACATCGAGTATGACTTCGCCAATGGTTTGCCGGGCCGCTACGATGACCCCGAGTGGGTACAGCCTAAGTACCTGCTGAACTGGGGCCGCGACTCCCTGCGTTCCAATCCTGACGGCACCTGGGGTCACTCCATCATCGAGCTTTTGAAGCGCGGCACCAAGCTCATCAATGTTGACCCGCGCGTCAACTGGCTTTCCACTCGTGCGCTGTATCACATGCAGCTTCGTCCGAACACCGACACCGCTTTGGCCTTCGGTCTTTTGAACGTCATCATCAACGAGGATCTCTATGATCATGACTTCGTTGACAAGTGGTGCTATGGCTTCGACGAGTTCAAAGAGCGCGTAAACGAGTACTCTGTGGAGTGGGCTGCAAAGGTAACGGAAGTTCCCGAGCAGATGATCCGCGACGTGGCTCACTGCTTGGCCGAGAAGCCTTGGGGCCTCAACATGGGTCTGGCCAACGACCAGAACCCCAACGGTGTACAGTCCGTACACTGCCTCTATGCTCTGGCTGCCATTACGGGCAACCTAGACATTCCTGGTGGCACCAACATCGGCTGGAACATCACGCTGGACTTCGGTGGCAACAAGTATGATGGCAATGGCGAAGACTCTTCCGCTAACCAAAAGCGCGAGATCATCCCGCCGAACCCGGTAACCCAAGAGCAGCGCGACTCCACCATCGGTTTGGCTCGCTTCAAGATTTATCAGCTGCTGCTGGGCAAGGCTGTTCCGGACGTATTCATCGATACGCTGGAAACTGATGAGCCCTATCCGGTTCGCTTCTGCTGGATCCTGCACACCAACCCCGTGTCTCCCACCAACACCGCTGCTCCTCAGCGTTGGCATGCCGCTCTCAAGCGCATGGACTTCGTGGTGGCTCAAGACATCTTCATGAACCCCACCATCGCTTCTTGCTGCGACCTGTTCCTGCCTCTGGCAACCTGGCTCGAGCATGACGGCTACATCACCCAGCTGATGGGCGAGCATCCGGGTCCGGTAAAGGGCATGATCAAGGTTATGGAGCCCTTGGGCGAGTGCAAGTCTGAGTTCGAGATCATTCATGACATGGCTCAGCGTCCTGAGTTCCATGACAACTTCTACATCGATGGCGAGTCCAAGGTGTCTTCTATTGAAGAGTACATCACCGAAGACCTCACCAAGGTTGTGCTGTTCGATCACGATTGGGAGTACCTCAAAGAGCACGTACAGGTATCTCGTAAGACCGAGTACTACAAGTACGAGCGTGGCATGCTCCGCAACGACGGCGAGCCGGGCTTCAACACCACCACGGGCAAAGTTGAGCTCATGAGCTTGATGTTTGCAGCCTGCGACGGCGACCCGCTGCCCTACTACGAAGAGCCGGTCTTCAGCCCCTATTGGGAGGATGTAACGGCAGACGATCCGCTGCATGATTCTGACGCAAGCAAGTTCATGCGCGAGTACGAGAAGGCTCATCCCAACTGGAAGAAGGACTTCCCGATCATTCTGACCACGGGCGCTCGCAACTGGGCATCGTTCCACTCCGAGCATCGTCAGTCCAAGATGCTGCGTGAGATCAAAGAGTATCCCTACGTACAGATCAATCCTGAACTCGCAGCTGAGCTGGGCATTCAGGAAGGCGACTGGGTCAAGATCGACAATCCGTGGGGTCATTGCTTCGAGAAGGCGAAGGTAACTCCTATCGTCAAGAAGAACGTTGTCATGGCTGACCATGGCTGGTGGTATCCCGAGGAGGACATGAACGAGCCGAACATCGGTGGCGTTTGGAAGTCCAACATCAACACCTTGGTACCGAACGACGTCATTGGCCACTACGGCTTTGGCGCTCCCATGAAGGCACTCTGCTGCCGCATCACGAAGGCTGACAAACCTCCTCTGACTGAGGTTCGCCCCCAAGACATCAAGAGCCAGCAGAACTATCCCGGTTCCATCAAGAATGATCCGTTCCTCAAGGATCTCGCGGTCGAGTAAAGGAGGCGACATCAATGACTCAGAAGTATGGTTTGCTTATCGACAACTACTGGTGCACTGGTTGTCATACCTGCGAAATTGCATGCAAAAACGAGCATGACTATCCCATCGGACAATTCGGCATTCACATGTTGGTGAATGGTCCTTGGGAGCTTATGGAAGAGGGAAAGTGGGAGCACACCTACTATCCCGTAATCACCACCTATTGCGACTTCTGCAAGGACCGTACCGAGAAGGGTGAAATTCCTTCCTGCGTACTCCATTGCTTGGCAAGCGCTATTGAGTACGGCCCCATCGAGGAGCTGGCCGCTGAAATGGCTACGCGCGATCGTCGTACTACGTTGTTGATCCCCTAAGGAATCACGCACGGTGAGAGGTCCTGCAAGGCTTAATCGAGCCTTGCAGGCCTCCCGGCCATGGTATCCGCGCGGGCAGACCACGGTTTCGACCAGCGTTTCCTTTCCACTGCGCTGTCTGCGCGCGCTGATGCCATTTCCAAGAGAAAGAAGGACTCCTATGTGTTTTAGACCTGCTGGTGCTTCTAAGCCCAAGACCTGTCCCGAGTGCGGCATGATCAACCCCGCTGTGGCCGACAAATGTGTAAAGTGCGGCGCTGAACTTCCTGAGGATCGCGTAAAGTGCCCTCACTGTGGCGAAATGAACATGGCTGGCGCTACCGAATGCTCTGAGTGTGGTACCTCTCTCGAAGGTGTAGAGGGTGCCGCTCCTGCTCCCGGCGCACCTGCCGCCCCGGCTCCTTCTGCCCCTGGCGCTCCTAAGGCCCCGGGCGCTCCTGGAGCTCCGAAAGCCGAGTAGTAACCTCGGGCGAGCGTTAGCGCTCATTCTTTAAGCAGCCATAATCATGGATGCACCTCATCAGAATACCGAGCGGCTCTGGAACCATCGTTTCGTTTCGCTGATAAGCATCGAAGTCCTCTTCATGTTTGCGGCCTACCTGACGAACCCGGTGGTTTCAGGGTTGGCGCTGACGCTCGGTGCATCCATTGCAGTAGGCGGCATTTTAGCCGGCCTCCCTGCCACTATGGCTTTGGTGGCTCGCCCAGCTACGGGCTGGTTGGCTGACCGTCTTAACAAGAAGAGCTTCCTCTTACTTTCTGCGGTGATGTCTGCTGTGGCCTGTTTTGGCTGCGCGTTTTCTCCGTCGGTGGCGCTGGTGGGCGCATTCCGGGTACTTCAAGGCATTGCCTTTGCCTTCAAATCGGCCGTGGTGGTGTCCTTGGTGACGCTATCGGTTCCGAGTCAGTACGTGGGCCGCGCCGTGGGCTGGACGGGGCTCTGCCAAACTGTTGCCTGCGCGCTGGGTCCGATGCTCGGAGCAGTCATCATTGGGTGGGCTGGGTATCCAGCCAGTTTCTTCTGTGCGGGTCTTTTGTTTGTGGTCGCGTTGGGCATTATTGGATGCTATCGCGAACCGGCAGCTGCCGCTGGTACGAGCGCTGCAGCAGCACCGACCGGGCAATCAAAAGCGGTACATAAGAAATTTTCTCTTCGGGATTTGATCTATTTCCCCAACATTCCCGTAGCCACCATGGCGGGTCTTTCGATTCTTCCCCATGGCGTGGCAGTCACGATGCTCATGACCGTAGGGGAGCTTCGCGGTATCGCCGGTATTTCTATCTATTTCGCGCTCTATTCCTTAGCAGCCTTTGTTTCAAAACCGACAGCAGGACGGCTCACAGATCAGCGAGGCACGCAGTTTGTTCTTATTCCGGCTCTTGTAATTGAGATTGCAGCCACGGTGGTTTTGGCGCTTATGACCTCGGCCGCTACGGCGGCGCTCGCGGGGGCGTTGATGGGTATTGGGCAAGGTTCGGCCTATGCCGCCTTGCAAGCCGATTCGATGCGTGGAGTGGCCAGTCATGAGCTTGGCCGTGCCTCGAACACGTTTTACATCGGTACCGATATCGGTATGGGGTTTGGCCCTATGGCGGAAAGCGTTGTGCTTGAGCGTTTTGGAGTTGCGGCCATGTTCTTCGTCTGCAGTCTCTTAGTGGCACTCGCCTTGGGGATGGTGTTGGTTCGCCGAAAGAAAGCAGATCACGAAGGGGAGGATTGAGGTAATGACAAAAACCGAGCAACTAGCCCAAGAGATTGTGGATTTGCGTTATGAGGCGGTGCCTGATGAGGTGATCTCTCATGCGAAGACCTTACTCTTGGATCAAATTGGCTGTCAGCTAGCGTTCAGTGATCTTCCCTGGTCAGAAGCTGTCTATCGGTATGCGCTCCTCAAGAAAGCCCAGGGTAATTCCACCGTCGTTGGGTGGGGAACAAAACTTGATGCCGAAGATGCCGCTTTGTGCAACGCGGTATTTGGTCATGGCTTTGAGATGGATGACACTGACATGTCTACCACCAGCCATCCTGCGGTCTGTGTGGTGCCAACGGTTTTGGCCTTAGGGGAGCAGGAAAACGCCTCGGGTAAAGAAGTGCTGGTGGCTATGATTGCCGGCTACGAGGCGATGCTTCGAGTGGCACGGGCGGCAGACGCCATGCGCTTGAACTTCTTCCACGCCTCTTCGGTGCCGGGCGCCTTTGGGGCGGCGGCAGCCACAGGAAAGCTGCTTGGGTTTAGTGCTGATACGGTGGCTCATGGGTTGGGAATTGCAACTACCATGGCTGCCGGTAACACGGAATACACCCAATCAGGCGGTACGGTAAAGCGTACGCTTGCGAGTACGGGTGTAGTGGCTGGCATGCGCGCAGCTTTGTTTGCTCAAGCGGGCATTACGGGTCCGGCTCAGGCTTTTGAGGGAAAGAAAAGCTTCTTGCGGGGCATCTGTCCGGAAGAGCCGGTATGGGAAGAGCTTGATAAGACCTTTGCTGATGAGTGGATGATTCGGGGTGTGGGTCTTAAGCCCTATTGCTGCTGTGCTGGTCAACACGCGGTAATTGATGCTGCCGAGGCGCTTCGGGCTCAAGGGGTACGGGCTGAAGACATTGACCATGCCCTCATTATTCAACGCCCACGGGAATGTGGTGATGTGGGCGCTATCACCATGCCTCATGACGTGGTCTCTTCGCAGTTTTGTGGCCGCTTTGCCTTTGCCCTGCGCATGGTGAAGGGAAGTAACGGCTATTTCGACTACACCCAAGAAAACGTAGATGACCCGGTTATTCGCGACCTAGTTTCTCGCTGCGACTATGCAGCCGATGAGGATTGCAAGCGTCTTACAGTTCCTGAAGGACCGGCCATTGTATCGGTCACGCTGAAAGACGGCCGGGTATTAGAAGAGCAGGTGGATTACGCCTTAGGGCGCAAACAAAACCCCATGTCTTACGAAGATGCTCTGGCGAAGTTTAGAGACCTTACAGCGAAAACCATTTCACCAACCACTGCCCAAGCCATCATCGACGCCGTGAATGCGGTGGATGAGCTGGATTCAATTCTGCAGCTGACCAGCCTTTTTAAGGCAGAGGGGAGGTAGTGCAGACACAGTAGCTCAATCATCCATCAAGATAGTGTCAGAAGGGTTAAGCAGCAAGGGGGATAACTGATGAACTGCTTAGCAAAACGAGTGGGCTTTGGCATTGCTGCCATTGTGGTACTCGCAATTTTCTATCTCGCTCCCGCGCCGGAGGGTCTTGAGCGCAGCGGGATGCTGGCCTTAGGCATCATGGCCTTCAATATTACGCTTTGGATGGGAAACGTTGTTCCTAAGTCAATTGCCGGGTTGGCAGTCCTTATTCTGCTGCCTCTCTTAGGAGTAACGGATTCTCTGTCTCAGACATTTAAAGACTTTATCAGCTCCGTCTTTTTCTTCCTTTTAGCAGCCTTTGCTATTGCGGGAATGGTTCGAAACTCCGATCTGCCTAACCGCCTGATGGGCGTGTTGCTGCGGTGGTTTAAAGGGTCAAGTCGCAAGATTGTTCTGGCCTATATGGTGGCATCTGCCATTATCTCCACAGTTATGAGTGACTTAGCTGCCTGCGCGTTATTCTCGGCGGTGGTGCTTGCGGTCTTTGCGAACCCGGAGCTGGGTTTGGAATTTGATAAGCGCTTCATGAAGTGCGTCATGATCGGCGTGCCTATTGGCTCGCTTGCCGGCGGCATTGCTACTCCCATCGGTTCTTCGTCAAACTTCACCATGCTTGAATTGCTCTATCAGACCAACGGCATGGAAGTCTCCTTCTTGCAGTGGATGATTGTGGGTGTGCCTATCGCGGTTATTTCGGTGCTTGCGGGGTGGGTAGCCCTCTGTATTGCCTTTAAGCCGCAACCTCTAACCTGTGCAGAAATGGATGCGCTTCGTGCGGCTTGTGGAAACCTGGGTAAGCTGTCAGTCAAAGAGTGGAAGATCATCATCTTGGTGACTCTGATGTTTGTCTTCTGGATCTTGACGAGCTACATTCCGGGCATTGATTCCACAGAAGTTGCCATTATCGGCATGATTATTATGTTCTTGCCGGGTTTGGATTTGCTGACCTGGGATGAGTATGCGCGGGAAGTACCCTGGGATCTGGTTATCATGCTGGGGTGCTTGATGGCATTGGCTACCGCACTGCTTTCTACCGGCGCCATTGACTGGGTCGCTAACGTGCTTTTGGGCGGCGCGGCTGCCTGGGATCCGTTCTGGGTGTTGTTCATGATGGGAGCCTGCGTAGCCATTCTTCGCGCCTTCGTTCCCAGTGGTCCACCCATTGTCGTTATGCTCACCCCTGCCATGGTGGCCTTGGCCATTCGCACGGGTATTGATCCGCTGTGCGTCATTATGGTGATGTCAATTTGGGCGCAAATTACCTTCCTTATTCCGGCTATTGATGCGCTCTATCTCATTACCTATCAGCGGGGCCACTACACCATTTTGGATGTACTGAAATTTGGCATTCCGCTCACCATTGTGTTGCTCTTCCTGTTCACCGCGCTGCTGCCGCCTCTGGTAGCTCTGGCTGAAATCCTCTAAGAGGCTTTTGGGTGCTTCCCGCCCGAGCCCGTTTAAAGAGGAAAGGTTGATCCGAGCCTGAGTCCTTGGCCATCCGCGGCGGGACTCAGGCTTCGTTTTAGTTTTATGCACTGAGTATGTCTAAGAAAGAAGTTTGTTATGCCTGATTGTTATATCTGTTTACCTACCTGCGATAACTGTCGCCCCAAGATGGTGACCTGTCCTGCGTGCGGAAAGCCCACCCTCATAGACCTAGAGCGGTGTCCGCTTTGCAAGGCGGAAATTACAGAAGAGGCAAAACAGGCTTCTTGGGATGCCTGGCATCACAAACATGACGGCCAAAGTACTGCCTAAGACTGCAGAAGGGGGATAGGGGGACCTGCAGGGAAAAGAACAAAGACGCGAAATAGAGGGGAGCAATAGGGTGCAGAAAACGTTGGAAAAAGTATTAGAGCCCTGCAAGATTGGTAGCTTGACCGTAAAGAACCGATTAATTCACATGGGTTCTCACGGAAGCATTCCCAAAGATGATCAGGGAGACCTGCCTGTTTCTCCACGGGTGCTTTATTTTTATGAGTCGTTGGCGGCAGGCGGTTTTGGCTTGGTGTCGCTTGGGGGCGGCATCGTAAAGCTTGATAAGACGGGTACGAAAGGCTTCTCCACCATCATTGATGGCAATCAAAAGGAGGGGTTGCGTCAATTGGCCGAGGTCATTCATCAGAATGGAGCCTTGGCATTTCAGCAGCTGCTCTGTGGTTATCCCACGCGCCAGCTGGATCAAAGCGATGTGGTTTCCTATGCGTCTTCGGCGCTTACTCAAGAAGATCTTGATGGTTTAATTCCCTACTACAATCCTACGGTCGAGCTTTCGAAAGAGCAGATTGCGGTGATCACGGATACTTTCGCTGAATCAGCAGCTCTGCTCCAAGAGGTAGGCTTTGATGGGGTTGAAATCAATGCGGGGCACAATCATGGTCTCAACACGTTCTTGTCTCCGGCCTGGAATCGCCGCACGGATGAATACGGCGGATCGCCTGAGAACCGGGCGCGTATTGTGTGCGAAATTAATCAAAAAATTAAAGCGCGTTGTGGCGAAGATTTTGCCATCATCAATAATCTTTCGGGGGCGGAATTTAACGTAGAGAATGGACGCCGGGTGGAAGATACGGTGGCCTTGGCGAAGATCTTTGAAGCCCATGGCTCCGATGCGATCCATTGTCGCTTCGAAATGTATCACCCCGCCATTCCTGAACTGGGGATCCCGCGCATTGCCCACGAGCTTCCTGATGTGGATCTGTATCCAGGCTATCTGGACAAAGACCTCTCGGAGTGGGGAATTGACACCTCCTTTGGCGATGGAAAGATGGCCTGGGTGGGAGCCGCCTCAAAGGTAAAAGAAGCGGTGAATATACCAGTGAGTGTTTCAGGGCGCACGGATGCTTTTACCGCCGAGGAGCTGATCAAAGAGGGAAGGATTGACTTCATAAGCATTTGTCGGCGCGCTCATGCCGATCCGGACTATTGCAAGAAAATCACGGAAGGCGCCTATGAAGACATTCGTCCCTGTGTAGGATGTAATACCTGTTATGACATGTCGGCCCACAGCTCCAACCAGTGGTGTATGGTTAATGGGGCAGTCCTTGATGGTAAGGATTACGCCACCATCCATCCGGCGCCGAAGAAAAAGAAGGTCCTGGTTATTGGGGCAGGCGCTAGCGGTTTAGAGGTTGCGCGAGTAGCAGCACTTCGGGGTCATGAGGTTACGCTGGTGGATAAAGAGCCCGCTTTGGGCGGAACACTGCCCCTCGCTGCTATGATTAGCGATTTCCATGAGGACTTCCTTGGTTTCTCTCAATGGCAGATTCGCCAAGTGAAAAAACTGGGGGTTGCGGTACAGCTTAAAACGGAAGTAGATCGGGCCTTCGTGGAGAATTTCATGCCCGATGCGGTGTTTGTCTGTGTTGGCGGCGCCGAAACGATTCCAGACATTCCTGGCCTTGACCAAAAGATTGTAGTCACGGGTGAGCAGCTTCATAAGACGCTCAAAAAGGCTACGCGACTCTTTAACGTTAAACAACTAGGAAGCTTGTCGAAGTTGTACCTGCCGGTGGGTCATAAGGTAGTTATTATCGGGGGCTCGATGCATGGACTTCGTACTGCTCACTTCCTGATGAAGCGTGGACGCGAGGTGGTCATACTTGAGTCAAGTAATGAGTTTGGTGCCGGAATGCTTGATTGTGGACCTAAGCCAAACATGCTCAATTGGATGGTGGAGAACGGCGTAGAGATGCATCGGGGCGTTACGGTCAAAGAAATACAAAAGGATGGCGTTGTTATCGTTGACAATGGCGGCCAGGAAACGTTTATTGCGGCCGATAGCGTGGTAACAGCTCTGCCGTTGCAGCCAAACCTTGAGCTTTTCGAACGTCTTCAGGGTAGTGCTCCTGAAATCTATGCCATTGGGGATTGCAACCCCTTAGTGATTGACGCCCCCTATCCTCCCTCAAAGATTGAGCCGGTGGACAGTGAACTTGCATGGCCTCAATTTACCGTCACGGCTATTCGCGAGGCCTACCGCATTGCCCGCGAGGTCTAAGAGAGCATCTGTTTCGTTTCTCAGAGGATCCATAAAAAAGAACTCGGAACGGGAAGTTCCGAGTTCTTTTGCGTAGCAGGAGGAGTGCTGGGTATCGCAGGGGAGGCGAAGCTATCCTTAGGCCTTAAAGCGGTAGCCGTAACCGCGAACCGTTTCTACCAACGCCGGGTCATAGCCAGCGGACTGAATCTTGTCGCGCAGACGCTTGATATGGGTGTCTACCGTCTTGGTTTCGGTGAGATACTCCCAGCCCCACGCATCGCGGAGCAGATCTTCACGAGAAACCACCTTGCCGGCATTCTTCATGAGGCTTGCCAGAAGCTCAAACTCGCGCGGCGTCAAATCAATCTCACCATGATCGCCGGAGGCGGTATGAGCATCTTCATCAAGGGTGATGCCGCTGGCGGTTACCGAATTGGAAGCGCCAGGGTAGTCGCCGCCGGTGCCACGACGAAGCAGGGCACGGACGCGGGCAATAAGCTCACGAACGCCAAAGGGCTTTGCCAGGTAATCATCGCCGCCAATTTCAAGGCCAACGACCTTATCAAGTTCGGTGTCGCGGACGGAGAGGAACAAGACCGGAGCCGTGGTCTTCGAACGCAAACGACGGCACAGCTCATAGCCATCAATGCCCGGGAGCATGATGTCTAAAATGAAAAGGTCATAGGTATTCTTAGCTGCCAAAGCAAAAGCGTCTTCGCCATTGTTGACAACATCTGCGTTGTAGCCTTCCTTTTTAAGGGCGTAGCTGACGAACTCAGTGATCGATGGCTCGTCATCAACGACGAGGATGCGGCTTGGTGCCTCACTCATGATTTATGCCTTTCTCCCGTCATTTATACGGTGAACTATGGAAAGTATACCGTTTTCAGCTTGCTATAATCTCTGAGCAAATCATAGCGAATTGCTCATGTTAGGGAAGGTTAACGTCAATATTATGTTACTTGCTGTTGATATTGGTAATACCCAAACCGTAATTGGTGTCTACGAAAACGAGGATCTTGTAGCCACCTGGCGATTAAGTACGACGCCCTCTCGCACCTCTGATGAGATTCGTTCGTTTTTAACCCCGCTGTTTCATCATGAGTCCCTCGACCCTGCAGCCATTACTCATGTCATTCTCGCTTCGGTAGTCCCGCCTCTTACCAGTGAATGGCGTCGGGCCATCCAAGATAGCTTTCAGGTCGAGCCCCTAACTTGTTCGGCCGCGTTGGCGGGATCCCTGTTTCAAACCACCTATCCGCGGCCTGCAGAGATCGGTGCCGACCGCGTAGCTGATGCCGTGGCTGCAAAAGCGCTCTATGGGGCACCGGTTGTGGTGGTGGATTTTGGCACCGCCACCAATATCGAGGTTATTGACGCCGCCGGTAATTTTGTGGGCGGCATCATTGCACCAGGCCTGCTCACAAGCGCTCAAACGCTGTCGCAGCGCGGGGCGCAACTGCCGGTAATCGAGTTGCTTCCGCCCGAGCAAGTGGTGGGTCGCTCTACTGTTGAAGCCATGCGTTCTGGCATTGTCCTTGGGGAGGCCGATCGTGTGGATGGACTGCTAAAACGTATCTTCGACGAGCTCGGTCTGGATCAGGCGGTAGTGGTGGCAACGGGAGGATTGGCTTCGGTTATGGCTCCCGTTACTCAGCGTATTACCACCATCAATTCTGAACTCACCCTTGAAGGCTTGCGTCTTATTGCTCTTCAGGCCAAGCCGGCCGAGGGGTCTTTGGACTAGGTTTGCTGGGGCTGTTTTGGGTGCAGAGGAAACCCCTAGGATGGCGCGTGGGCATTGGGAGCCTCAAGATCCATGGATAGACCTCAGGCTTATTGCCGATAATGCCGGCGCGTAAGGCGGCTTCCTCGTTTGTTGTGCTCTCGGGCCGGTGTAGATGCCGGTAGAATTCAATACAGCAGTTCATTACAGGAGCTACAAGGAAGCGGGGGAGCTATGCTCACAGACATCGAGATTGCTCAAGCGGCTACGCCTCAGCGCATTGATGCTATTGCTGAGAAGGCAGGAGTAGATCAAAAGTACCTGGAAATGTACGGAAATTACAAGGCCAAGGTAGACTACAACCTTCTGCGGGAAGAAGACCACGCACCAGGAAAGTTGGTGCTGGTTACCGCTATCAACCCCACTCCTGCGGGCGAGGGAAAAACCACCACCACGGTAGGTCTTGCCGATGCGTTGGCATTAAAGGGCGAAAACGTCGTCGTTGCTCTGCGCGAGCCCTCCTTAGGTCCGGTGTTTGGCATCAAGGGCGGTGCTGCTGGCGGCGGCTATGCTCAAGTGGTGCCTATGGAAGATATCAATTTACACTTCACTGGCGACTTCCATGCCATTGGTGCTGCCAATAATTTGCTCGCTGCTCTGTTGGACGCCCATATTCAGAATGGCAATGAGCTCAATATTGACGTGCGCAAGATCACTTGGAAGCGCGTTGTGGACATGAACGACCGTCAGCTTCGTCATATTGTGGATGGCCTGGGTGGCAAGGCTCACGGCGTTCCGCGCGAAGACGGTTTTGATATTACGGTGGCCTCTGAAGTTATGGCGGTGTTCTGCCTAGCCACCTCTATCACGGATCTCAAAGAGCGCTTGGGTCGCATTGTGGTGGGTTATACCTATGACGATAAGCCGGTTACGGCCCATGATTTGCAGGCCGAAGGTGCCATGACGGCGTTGCTTAAAGATGCTCTGAAGCCGAATTTGGTACAAACCCTAGAAGGCACGCCGGCCTTTGTCCATGGTGGTCCCTTCGCCAATATTGCTCACGGTTGCAATTCCATTATGGCAACGCGCATGGCATTGGCTTTGGGTGATTACTGCGTGACAGAGGCGGGCTTCGGTGCCGATTTGGGTGCGGAGAAGTTCCTCGATATTAAGTGCCGCCTGGCCGGCTTAAAGCCGGACGCGGTGGTGGTCGTGGCTACGGTTCGTGCGTTGAAGAATCATGGCGGCGTGGCTAAAGACCAGCTCAACGAAGAGAACCTTGAGGCCTTGGAAGCGGGTCTTCCGAATCTGTTGCAGCATGTAGAAAACATCACTCAGGTGTATCAGCTTCCCTGCGTGGTGGCTATTAATGCATTTCCTACTGATACCCCCGCCGAGCTTGCCTTGGTGGAAGAGAAGTGCCGCGAGCTGGGCGTTAATGTGGCCCTCTCCGAGGTCTGGGCTAAGGGTGGCGAAGGTGGCCTTGCCTTGGCTGATGAGGTTATTCGTCTGTGTAACGAAGGAGACGCTGAGGGGCGTAGCGCGCAAACTTTTGCCTTCTCCTATGATGACAACCTCTCTATTGCCGAGAAAATCGAAGCCATCGCGCAACGCATTTACCATGCTGATGGCGTAGATTTTGAGCCGGCGGCGAAAAAGGAAATTGCCCAGCTTGAATCTTTGGGTTTTGGCACAATGCCGGTATGTATGGCAAAGACCCAGTATTCCTTCTCCGACGATGCCTCTAAATTGGGCGCTCCGCGTAACTTCCGCATTACCGTGCGCCAGGTTAAGGTATCGGCCGGTGCTGGCTTCATTGTGGCATTGACGGGGTCGATTATGACCATGCCTGGATTAGGCAAGAATCCGGCGGCATTCAAGATTGATGTGGATGAAAATGGTGTCATTTCCGGACTGTTCTAGCTCGATGCGCTCTGGCTCCGCCGGTGTTAGAGCAGCGTTGTAGTGGGCATGTGGGACTGGAGGCAGTAGTTTCCAGTCCCACTTTTGCTACCGGGAGCATCCCTGGATTAGGTATTACCGTTACGAATGGTCTAGGTCGCGGGAAGCGGGGGCTTGCCAGGGTGTTCTTTAGGGTACACTCGCTGTCCGAGGGCTGTCGCAGGGCAGTGGTGGTGACTGGCACAGCTTCCTTTGGGTGCAAACCTTAGGTTCTGAGACAAAATCAAGGAGTACAGCATGGTTGATCAGGGATTTCTTGTGGCTCTTGCTTCCAAGGAGCCCACGCCCGGCGGCGGTGGTGCCTCTGCCTATGCGGGGGCATTGGCGGCAGCGTTAGGCTCTATGGTGGCCAATCTCACGGTGGGAAAACCCAAGTATGCCGCGGTGGAAGAGGCCATGCAGGACGAACTGTTGGAGCTGGAAACAGCCCGAGCGCGCTTGCTGGATCTGGTGGACGAAGACGCCCAAGCATTTGCACCCTTGGCTGCCGCCTATGGGATGCCTAAGGCTACACAGGAGGAGCAGGAAGCCAAAGAGCGGTCGCTTCAGGCGGCACTCGGCCAAGCCATTGATGTACCCTTAGAAATTATGCGCCAATGCGTTTTGGTTATTGAGTCGGCTGATTTTGTGGCCAGAGAGGGCAGCGTACTTGCGGTATCGGATGCCGGAGCCTGCGCCATTTTGGCCAAAGGCGCCCTTCAAGCGGCAAGTTTGAATGTACGTATTAATTGCGCCGCCCTTACTGATGACACGAGACGAACAACCTATACCGAGACCATGGAAGATCTCTTGGATGCGGGCTGTGCATTGGCTGACCAGGTCTATGAGGCAGTGGTTGCCCGTTTGTAGTGGGATGCAGCAAGTAATAATTCGCGAGCAGGGAGAAGCCAGGGTTTCTCGGTCATAGAGGGAACCGCGCTGAGCCGAGACACTTCGATGAGTAAGCTCAGCACCGTTTACTTAGGCGGGAAGTAGGCCACGGAACAGGTGGCAAGGGAAGGAAACGTGTCATGGTAGATATGCAGGAAGAGCAGCAGGCTGGCCCGCGCTTGTTAAAGGGAGCTCCTGTGGCAGAGCGTATTGCAGCAAAGGCCCGGGCAACCGTAGCTCAGCTGGCTGAGCGCGGAGTGGTACCTGGCTTGGCTATTTTGCGCGTGGGGGAGCGTCCGGACGATCTTTCCTATGAACGTACGCTGATCAAGCGGGCGACTGCCTGGGGAGTCGACGTCCACAGCATTGCTTTGGCGGCTGATGCTTCTCAAGAGGCCGTGGAACAGGCCTTGCGCTCCATCAATAAGGATCCTCGCATCCATGGCTGTCTGATGTTTCGTCCGCTTCCTCCCACCTTGGATGAGGCGGCGCTTTGTGAAGTTTTGGATCCGGCCAAAGATATCGATGGTATTACCTCGGCTTCCTTAGCGGCATTATTCATGGGCGCTCTGCAGGGCACCACCTTAGTGGGAACGCCCGAAGAAGCCTGCGAGGAAGTCGGCGATGCCGAGCGCGCTTTAAGTTTGCCTCCGGCCGAGGTGGCCTTTGCGCCAAGTACGGCTCAGGCCTGTTTGGAAGTGCTGGATGGTTATGGTGTTCCCATTGCGGGCCAGAGTTTTGCTGTGGTCGGGCGAAGCCTGGTGGTAGGGCGCCCCTTAGCCATGCTGCTTCTGGCACGCAATGCAACGGTCACTCTCTGTCATTCTCGTACGGAGGATCTTCCTTCGGCGCTAGCAGGGGCGAGCACGGTGGTCTGTGCCACGGGTCGCGCACGCGGTTTTGATGGAACTCATTTCCAACCTGGGCAAACCATTGTTGATGTGGGCATTAACTTTGATGAGGCAGGAACGCTGTGCGGCGATGTGGACTTCGAATCGGCAGTGGAGAAACTGGGAGAAGCGGGAGCGCTGACGCCGGTTCCTGGAGGCGTGGGATCCATTACCACCGCTGTTACCTTGGCTCATGTGATTCAAGCGGCCGCTCGTTTGTAGGTTCCCGGGAATAGGCCCGGTGGCTTCGCCTCCAAGCGATGGCTTGGCGTAGAATAGACCTATGGTTAATGGACTTACATATACGCGAAAAACAACCACGGTGGAAGCAACGCGCCAGCTGGCCTCAACCTTGGCGCCTTACTTACAACCGGGTGATGTAATTTTGCTCTCGGGCGACTTAGGCGCGGGCAAGACCCACTTCGTTCAAGGTCTTGCCGAGGCCCTGGATATCCATGCGCCCATCACTAGTCCTACGTTTAACATTCTTCTTGCCTATGAAGCGGGACGACTGCCGCTCTATCACATGGATCTCTATCGTTTAGAGGATGAGTCCCAGCTTGAGGACATTGGGTTTTACGAAATCCTCGAAAGCGGGGGTGTTAGCTGTGTCGAGTGGGCCGATAAATTCCCCGATGCCCTGCCCTATGATTACTTGGAAATCGTGGTGACGGTGGATTCGGAAGGGGAGCGGCACTTTCGCATTCATTCTGTAGGCTCTCGCTCTCGGCAATTGTTGTGCGTGTGGTCAAACGACTCTAAAGCTCGGCTTTCTAAACGCTAGGACATCCATGAATTCAATGAAGAACGCGATTTTGGGTTTTGATACAGCCAATGAAATGATTGTGGTGGCAGCGGGGCGTCTTGATGAGGCCACCCGGACTATCACCGTGCTGGCAGAGCAAAAAGTAGCCGCCCATCGCGCTTCTAATACTCAGTTATTGCGGATCGTGGAGGACGTGATTACCTCCGCGGAGGTGGCGCGCGACGGCTTGGCCGCGGTGGCGGTAGGCCGTGGACCGGGCTCGTTTACGGGAGTGCGCATTGCACTGGCCACGGCGAAGGGTATTGCTCAGGCCTTAGGAATTGCTCTTGTGGGGGTGTCGACCTTAGATGCGCTGGCCTATAGCTTGGCTCAGGCTGGCTATAAAGGCCAGGCCTTAGTGGTAGCCGATGCGATGCGCAAAGAAGTCTATCCTGCACGCTACTGTATTTCCGATGGAGGGGTTTCCCGCCTTGATCCCGATGCGGTTATGGCGGTGGCTAAGGCTGTGGAGTGGGCCGGGAGCGGCCCCTATGACATCGTGGCGGGGGATGGCCTGACCAAATATCAGTCTGAGTTTGCCGCGCTGGGAACGGTGGTACCGGAGGATTACTGGACTCTGAGCGGGACGGGCTTGCTCGCTGCTGTCCAGGCCCGTTGGCAGGCAGGGGTTATCAATCCCTTTGATGCGGTTGCCCATAATCCGGGTTTGGTGCTTCCCATTTATACGCGGCTTTCCGATGCGGAAGAGGCTGAGCGTCGCCGCTTAGCTGCCGAGGATCCCACCCTTGCGGGGAATCGGGGTTCCAAGCACATCACGATGAACGATCAAGCCCGCTCTAATGCGCGTACTGATGCCACGGGCATTGCCTTTAAGCCCCTCGACCGCGCCCACGCCCAAGCGGTGGCAGACCTTGAGCAAGAGCTTATGGGCAGCGATGCCTGGAGTGAGACTCAGGTTGTGGATGAGCTGGGGCGCTCGGATCGGCTCTGGTGGGCTGCCTACGAGGCTGATCCCGAACTGCCGCTTCCTCCGGATGCCGTCCTCGTTGGCTATGCCGGCGGTTGGGTAGTAGATGGGGACTTGCAAATTCTTAAAGTAGGTGTTGCGCCCCATGCTCAGCGTCGGGGTCTGGCAAAAACCCTGCTCTCGCTGGTGGCTCAAGATGCACGCAATCTCGGAGCTACCACAAGCTCCTTAGAAGTACGGGCCTCAAACGCACCGGCCCAGGGACTCTATCAAGCGCTTGGCTATGAGCTGCTGGGCAAGCGGCCGGGCTATTACTCTGATGGGGAAACAGCATGCATCATGGCGTCTCCCACTCTTCCGGCGTTGGAGGGTGCGGTGGCAGGCATGGATGTGCGCTACCAGCAGACCTCCGTGGCCCATGAGCTGACTGCGCCCCTCATTTTGGCTCTGGAGTCTTCTTGCGATGAAACGGCAGCGGCTCTCGTGGATGGTCAAGGGACCCTCCTTGCCGATGTGCTGGCTTCTCAGGTG
>CAJUNI010000043.1 GCA_910587945.1 uncultured Parvibacter sp. | reverse complement strand
CTCGATAGAGCCAAAAGCGCAACCAGACCATAGAACCCATAAGACAGCCATGCGGCAAACCAAAGCGGTGCTGTAGCCTCAGGAAAGCTATTCAACACAATAAGTACGAGCGCGCAGGCAGGCAGAATCACCTGATGGAGAAATGGGAGAAGCGGGCGGCGCGTTTTTACGAGAGAAAGCACAATGGCACCGACGGCGCCGAGCACTACCCCTAAAGATTCCATATACACCACGTCAAAAAGCATGAATTTCCGCACGCCGGTAGTAAATCCGAACACGAGCAAACCGACAAAGGGCACCGCCATAACCGTAGCCATCCGCTGAAATACCTGATAATAGGTATCTTCGGCAGCTGTACGCGCAATAAAGCTGCGTTCAGTCCAACCAAACGTCCCAGGCTCAGATTCGATCTCTGTCGTATCATCCGCGCCCGCTGCTTCGGCTTGAGCGACTACCGCGTCCCCTGAGCTCAGAGATAGCTCTTCACCCTCAAAACCTTGGGCTACCACCAAGGGCGACTGGCGAAGGCTATAGGCCATAGGAGTTATGACGCCAGCCACCACCATAGCCATAAAAACCAGTGAACCTACTTCTAATTGAGAGGCCGCAAGTACGAGCGTGATGACCGATCCCCCACCCAAGGTGAGGCTCATCCAAAGCAGCGACGAACGTAACGTAAACCGGGAAAACAGTGCACCCCAGGCAATAATCATTTCAACCGTTGCAATCCCCGTAACACCGGCGCACAACCCCACCAAAAGGGTGTTGCTATAAAGATCCGTAGCTGCCAAAACCAGCAAAAGCCCTTGTCCTAATACATATAAAAGCGCACCGCCCATAATAGGTCCGCGCCTAAGCAACCAAGAGCCCCTTGAGCGTTAGGCAAGGATAGTGGCGAACATACCCGCTGCGATTCCCGCCAAAAGAACAATCTGTACATAGGTACCAAGGAGACTATCCGCATTTTCAAAGGCATCATGGAAAAACGTTATGTTGGGAGAATAGAACGGGAGTGTTGAAAAGAAGGCAGCAAAGAATAGAAACTCGGGACGAAATGGTTCCGTTTCTCTCATGACCCCTCCCCTCCTGCACTCCGCAAACTAAATTCTCAAATGCAGCATTCGTGATTGATTCCCCTATTTCCGGAGAATACCGCGTCTTTGCACCTCGTTATAGTACATCGACTCCGCCAGGAATCCTTCGACGCTTTAGAGAACTACTCTCCCTATACCCCTCTTTGAACTGGGATTTTATTAATATACCCAAAAACCGCGAGGGTCCTATTTGACTTTCCCCGATTCCCGCGATTTTCTCTTTTGGTCCATTTTTTCATCATATTCCCCAGAGTGCGAAGGCATCACGGGGTTCTACGGAAGATGCCTTCGGAAGGTTTTTGGTAAGGAGGGAATATGAGTACTCAACATGAGTTGCCAGCCAAGGGCATCTCTCGGCGTTCCTTTTTGGGACTAGGAGCTGCTGCCGCAGCCCTAGCCGCCGGAAGCGGGCTAGCGGGCTGCGCACCCACACCTCGTTTCATTGAAGGAAATTCCGCTACCTACGGTGAAGCTAAGCAAGCCTCTGGTAGTGCCACCAATGTACATGGGGTTACCGACACCAGCTGGATGACAAAGCCTGAAGAAGTTACTAACTTCGCTCAAGAATATGAATGCGACGTAGTGGTAGCAGGTTTGGGTTTTGCCGGCACCGCAGCCAGCCGCGAGTTGGCCGAGCAAGGCAAGAAGGTACTTGTTATCGAGAAGCAGCCGGAAGACAGCTATGCGGCCACCGGCAACGAGTTTGCGTCCCTAAACGCAGCCATCCTGAAAGAGCGCGGGGTGCCGGCCATTGATCCTGTGGAGTTCTATCAGAACTTTATGAAGATCACCGCAAACATGCCAAACCCTGAGCTGGTAATGAAGTTTGCCCAGAACTCGGAAGCCAACTCCAACTGGTATTTGGAGCCCCTCACGGCCGAAGACTACGAAACCATGACCACCGCCTTCTTCCCGCCCACCGAGCATCAGATGAGTGAGTTGTCTGGCATCAAATTCTGGCCCAGCGTTTGCAGCTTCTACGGCGCTTGCAATCAGACCAAAATTGTGGGCATGAATCATGATCTGGCAAAGCAACACGGAGCTGAATTCCTCTATGGCACCACCGCTGAGTACCTCATCATGGAAGATGGTAAGGTGGCAGGCCTGGTTGCTAAGAACAGCGACGGCTACATCAAGGTGACCTGCAAGGCCGCCGTCATTACCTGTGGTGGTATGGGCGGCAATCCCGACATGATGGCCTACTTCATGCCTGATATGGCTCAAGCTTTGGTAGAAGGAGAATCCCTCTCTTCCATGTCCGCCAATGATGGCCGCGGCATTCAGATGGCTTATTGGGCGGGCGCTCATCTTGAGACCACGCCTGTAGCCGGCATGAATATGAAGGGCCTCTCCGTCCCGGGCAAAATGAATTGCCTTCCTCAGGCTGTTTGGATTGACGAGCATGGCAAGCGCTTCTGCAATGAGTACTATCCCACGTCCGAACAGCGCGGCTATCAAACGACCATGATGAGCCGTAAAACCAAGTTCGCTGTTGTAGACAACAACTTCACCGAGTATCGCCAATACACCCTTCCCCAGCACGCCGGCTTCGAAGCCTCCGAAGACAACATTGCCTCTTTGCGCGAGGCTCTAGATACCGCCTATGCAAAGTTCAAGGGCACCTATGTTGAGCCTGAAACCACTACCGCAGCAGCAGGAGCGGCAGGGGCAGCAGGAGCTGCAGCCGAAGGTGGTGCGCCGGGTGCCGGTGGCCCTGGTGGTCCTGGCGGCGAAGGTGGCGGCGAAGGCGGTCCTGGTGGCGGCGGCGGTGGCCCCATGAGTTCCGTGGAATATATTGCCGATGACACCCTTGAAGGCCTGGCCGCTCAGATGGGCTTAGAAGGCGAAGAGGCCCAGGCATTCCTCGCTCAAATGGAGCGCTGGAATAGCTACTGCGCCAACGGCGTTGACTTAGAGTTTGGCCGCGACTCCAAGGTCCTTTTCCCTGTCCAAGAACCGCCGTTCTATGCCTGCACCTTTGACCCTGCCTTAGGCGAGACCATGGTTACCATGGGCGGCATCATCACCGACGGCAATCAAAACGCGGTTGACCAAAACTATGAGCCCATTCCTGGTTTGTACATTTCCGGCAATGACTGCGGCCGTCGCTTCGGTACGGAATATGTGACCCCCATTCCTGGCGTATCCATTGCTTTCGCTATGGTGCTTGGTCGCGAATGTGGCAAAGCCGTAGCCGAGTTCCTTGGCTAGTCTCTCTACCTATAGATTGGAGGTTATGCCATGAGCGAAGAGCAAACATCTTCTCATGCTGAGCAAACGCCCAAGCAGGAAGCAGCGGCTCAGCCGGCAAAGAAGAAGAATCGCAAGCCCTTAACCATTGGTGTGATTGTAGCGGTGTTGGTCGTGGCCTGCGCTGGACTTTGGGTGTGGCATGAGCAACCAAGCTTCTGTGCCGCAATTTGTCACATCCCCATGGACCCTTATCTGGAAACCTATGAGGAAGAAGCAGGGGTTGAGGGTGTTGACAAGTGGAACAATGCGGTGAGCGACACCAATGCCATGCTTGCCGTTACCCATCGCGTAGAAGGCGAAACCTGCATGGCTTGCCATGTTCCCACCCTCTCAGAGCAAGTGTCTGAGCTTACCCACTGGATAAGTGGCGACTACGTCTTTCCTCTCTACGAGGCTGATCTCGATAAGCTCACAGAGGCTTCCGGCATGGACGCCGATGAGTTCTGCTTAAAGAGCGGCTGTCATGTAACGGGCGATGGCACAGAGCTCACTACCCGTGCCCAACTCGTTGAAGCTACCGCGGATCTTGCCTTTAATCCCCACGTAGCCCAACATGGAGAACGCCTCTGCAGTGATTGCCATAAGGGTCATCGAGCCTCGGTTATGGTTTGTGCTGATTGCCATAATGAAGCCGAACTTCCCAGCGGCTGGATTACTCCGGACGAAGAGGATCAACTAATCATTTCCTAGGTTCGTCTCATTTTCCTTAGCGAGCTCGCCTGTTTTCCCTCCCGCAGGCGAGCTCATTTTTGTTTGGCGAAAAGAGAAACTCTGTTACGTGGCTGCCATCATCAGTTTTAACTCCTAGGTTACAATCAGGAAAACTAAGCAGGAGGCTGATTGGAGAGGTTATGGGATACGAAATAGTTACTGACTCTTGTTGCAACTTAACAGAGGATATGATTGACCACTTTGGACTCCATATCCTTCCTCTTACGTTTATGTGCGATGGCCAGGAGTATCACAGTTATCTCAAGGGAGAAAAGACCAACCTTTCCCAGTTTTATGCCATGATGCGTGAAGGAAAGGTCTTCACCACTTCCCTCCCCAATATGGCCGACTCTGAGGCATTATTACGAGGCCTCTTGGAATCCGGTCAAGACGTCCTTTATGTAGGCTTCTCAAGCGGATTATCGGGCACCTATGAAGCCATTGATTTGCTTCTCCGTGAGCTTGCTCTCGATTACCCAGATCGTACCATCTTAACGGTAGATACCCTTGCGGCTTCCGGCGGTCAAGGCCTGCTTCTGTGGTATGCCTGCACCATGAAGGAAGAGGGCGCTTCCATTCAAGATGTCTATGCCTGGCTCGAAGACAACAAGTTGCATCTTGCCCACTGGTTTACCGTCGATGATCTCATGTTCTTGTTCCGCGGCGGCCGCGTTTCCAAAACCTCTGCTTGGGCGGGCACGCTCCTTAATATTAAGCCGGTCATGCATGTCGATGACGAGGGAAAGCTTATCCCCCTCGAGAAAGTCCGGGGACGCAAAAAGTCTCTCAATGCCCTCGTGGATCACATGGCAAAAACCGCCAATGCCCCCGTGGAAGATCAAATGGTATTCATCACTCACGGTGATTGCATTGAAGATGCGGAGTATCTTGCAGAACAAGTACGGGAGCGTTTCGGCGTGAAAGATATTGTCATCAATTACGTCGACCCGGTTATTGGTGCTCATTCGGGTCCGGGCACGATGGCTTTGTTCTTCCTGGCAGCCAACCGCGATTAAGGACCCTTTCAGTTCGCTGGTATTACCGCTACACTCTAGGCTATGAGTGATCAATCTTCTCATAGCCTTCCCCCCTGGGAAGGTCCTGCTATCCTGTTGGTCGACCTTGATGCCTTCTTTGCCTCGGTCGAACAGCATGATCATCCGGCATGGCGTGGTAAGCCAGTCATTGTTGGTGGCGACGCCGATCGGCATGGCGTGGTGTCCACCTGTTCCTATGAAGCTCGAGCTTTTGGAGTGCGCAGTGCCATGCCGGCATCTCGCGCCCGCGCCTTATGTCCCGATGCTATCTGGACCTCAAGCCATTTTGGTCGCTATCGGGAAATGTCTCAACAGGTCATGGACATCCTCCGTGATGAGACCCCCTTCGTCCAACAAGTAAGTATTGACGAAGCCTTCATGGATGTAACCCCAAATCGCATCAACACCACCCATCCCGTAGTTATTGCCCGCCGCATCATGGATCGCGTGGAAGCCTTAGGGGTGACCTGTTCCATTGGGGTAGGCACCTCAAAATCGGTAGCTAAAATTGCCTCAGATATGGACAAACCCCGGGGCTTAACTGTTGTGTATCCCGGCGGGGAGACTCATTTCCTAGACCCGCTTCCTTCCAAGGCATTAAGCGGCGTGGGACCCGCTGCAGAAAAAGCCCTTGCAGCGCTAGGGGTTCACACCTTAGGCCAGCTACGTCAGACATCTCTCCCCTTATTGCACAGGGTATTTGGGAAGAATGCTGAAATGATGCGAGATCGCGCTGCGGGCCGCGATTCTTCTGTCGTAGTTGACAACGACGAAGTGAAGTCCGTTTCTAATGAAGTCACCTTCGCCGAGGATCTTACCGAGCGTGACGCCATTACTACCGCGCTTGCTTCCATTGCTACCAAGGTGGCTCGACGGTTGCGCCAGAAAGGCCTGAGCGGCAAGACACTTACGCTCAAGGTTCGCTACGCTGATCGCTCTATCCACACCTGCCAACAGCCTCTGCAGGGACCGGGTGATGATGATGGGGTTTTACGCCGACAACTAGATACAATGATCGACGAACTATGGCACCCCGGTATTGCTCTGCGACTTTTAGGGGTGGGTGTGAGCGGATTCTCGGCAGATGTTTCCTCCCCTATTCAGGAGAGTCTTTTCGCCTTAGATGACACGAGCGATGTCACCAATCCCCAAGAAGCAGAAACCACCCAGCGCTCCCGTCGCTCATTATTGACCGCTACCGATGCTTTAAAAGAGCGTTTTGGAGAAGACGCTATCCAGTTTGGCTACGAGCTTAAAGTAAGCGATAACACTACGGGCACCAGCTCTAAAAACCCTTCGGACTATAAATAAAAGGCTGGAAGCACCTCATTGCCTCCAGCCCTTATATCGCAATCAATTTGCGCGTTATAGCGCTTGTTTGACTCCTAATTAAACTTAAAAATCTTCTGGGCCAAGCGATAGCCCCCAAGTCCTGCTTTGCGCCCCAAAGACGTCGGAATGTTTGTAGCGACGTTTAATACACTGGTGCGCACATGGCGATAGAGCTCAGGGTCCTTCTCTTTAAGGTAGTGCCAAATCTCATCGCGCTTTTCTTCGTCTATGTCGGTATTGCCCATACGTAAGAACACTGAGCAGATGCACATCATCATAGAAAGATAGTTCTGAAGATAATGGCGCAACCGCTTGTTTTCTACCGCCATCACGTCGACATCATCAATCATTTGCCGCGTAACCCGAAGCTGCTGATCGATACGGCTCAGCATCACGCTTTCATTTACTGACTGGTCTTCGCGACCAATGAAGTAGCGATACATATCCTCGTCGAAATAGCGCATGGTCTTCACGTGAGGAAGCGGCTCATAGACAAAGATATTGTCCACGTAGAACGTGTGCTTAGGCAGCACAAGACCCATATCGCGAAGAAGCTCCGTGCGATAGATAACCGAGTGCATTAACAAATACTGACTCTGATTGAAGTGACCCACATCTTCCCAGCCAAATTCCCGATCAAGCGGAAACACGTTGCGATAGCGCATGATGGTCTGAGAGCCTTCATGGACTTTCTCATAGACATAGTTCGCAATAACCATGTCCGTGGGATCCTTGAGTTCCATCTGCCGGCGAAGATAGGCCATGATGGGCTTCATGGCCTCCTCATCAAGCCAGTCATCGGAGTCCACCACTTTGAAGTAACGGCCCCGCGCATGGGCAAGACCCGTATTGACAGCTTGTCCGTGGCCACCATTTTCCTGGTGAACCGCGCGAATAATCTCAGGATATTGAGCTTGCCACTGATCTGCCTTTTCAGGAGTAGCATCTTTGGTAGAACCATCATCTACGATGATGATCTCGATATCGTCCCCAAGCACAAGAAGCGATTCAATGCAGTGATCCATATACTCCGCAGAGTTATAGCACGGGATTGCAAAGCTAATGGTTTTCACAACAAACTCCTAGGCCTCATTCGGCTCGCGAACAGCTTCGATGGCATCTCCGTCGCCATCATCGATGACATCGGGCATGCGTGCCAAAATCTCATCGGAGAGGTCAAGGGCCAGCTCCACAATCTTGTCCATGTTGTAATAGCGATACTCGGCAAGACGGCCTAAGGGATAGAAGTTATCCAAGCTTTCAGTGAGCTTGCGATAGCGCGCATAGTGAGCATTGTTTTCCTCACTCAAAATAGCGTAGTAAGGAATCTGCGTGTCCGGGTCGGTATAGGCGCAGGAATACTCCTTCATGCAGGTGGTCTTGTCTGACTTCTGGCAGGTCAGATGCTTGAATTCGGTCTCGCGCGTGTAGTCGTCCGTCACGGTGTGATTAACCGTTCCACAAGGCAGGTGATACTCTTCATCATAGGTTTCATAGACAAAGTTCAAGCTGCGATAGGGCAAGCGGCCAAAGCGCGCCAAGAACAATTCATCCAAAGGACCGGTATAGATAATAGGGCCTTCAAAAGGCTTCTCATGCAGACGAATGGCCACCAGCTGCGCATCTTCGGACTCGTCAGTGAATTCCAGATCAAAGACGCTTTCTGCCTCGGTATTCAGGCAGACATCAATAGAGGGATGATCGAGTAAGTTCTCAAACAAAACGGTATAGCCATCTTGGGGCATGCCCTGATATTCATCCTGGAAATAACGGTTATCACGAGAGATAAACACAGGTACGCGAGCGGTAACGGAAGGATCAACCTCTTCAGGAGTTAAGCCCCACTGCTTCTGGGTGTAATAGAGGAATACGTTCTTGTAGACAAAGTCCGCAATCTCTGCGAGCTCAGGGTCGTCCTGGGCACGCAACTCATTGATGGTTACCTTACGCTCGTCCCCAAAGGTATCAATGAGTTTGTCGATAAGATGGGCAGCCTTTTCCTCCCCGAAAACCATTTCCATGGAGTTCTTGTTAAAGGGAACGGGGATATAGGTGCCATACCAGTCAGCCAACACATGATGCTGATAACCAATCCAGCCGCTGAACTGGCGCAAATAATTGAATACGCGCTGATTATTAGTATGGAAAATATGGGGGCCATAGCGATGAACGAGGATTCCGGCTTCGTCCTTTTCGTCATACATATTGCCACCGATATGGGGCCGCTTCTCAATAATAAGAACTCGAGCATCTCCGCGTTCGGCAAGCTCTCGAGCTACTACGCTACCCGCAAAACCACTGCCTACAACAACGGAATCATAATCGTTGATGTCAATGTCTCGGTAATTCATGTAGTGTACGCCCATGGCAGTGCAGTCCTCTCTGCTTAGACAATCGAGAGATTGTCAAACACATCTCGTAGGGTAATTACGCTTGCTCTTCTCGATTTTTAGAAATGGAGAAGAGTCGTTAGGCCTATTGTACCGATAGGCAGGATATTCTCCCCCTTCATCATACAAACCGAATAATTTCACCAGCCTTTGACCTGGCGGGCGTTCGAGCGCATTCCAACCGCTAAGATGAGGAACGAACTTATTTAGTTTGCTCAAAGAAGGGAGCCTGCGATGAACAGCTTTTTAGATCGCACCATTGAACGTGCGCGCAGCAAGCGACAAACCATTATTCTGCCCGAGGGCAATGACCCCCGCACCTTAGAAGCCGCAGAAAAGATCATCGCTCAAGACATTGCCGATCTCATCATTTTAGGCAACCCTGAAACTATCCAACAATCAGGTCACGACTTGTCCAAGGCCCAGATCGTAGATCAAGCAGACTCTCCCTATAACGAAGAACTCGCCGAACAGCTTTACGAAATCAGAAAAGCCAAGGGACTCACAAAAGAACAGGCTCACGAATTACTGAAAGACCCGCTGTACTTCGGTGTGATGATGGTCAAAGCGGGCCACGCCAATGGCATGGTGGCAGGGGCCTGTCATGCAACTTCCGATGTCCTTCGCCCGGCACTGCAAATCCTAAAGACCGCACCGGGAGCAGCATTAGTTAGCTCCTTCTTTGTTATGGAAGTACCGGATTGTGATTTAGGGCATCAGGGCACGTTCATTTTTGCTGACTGCGGCCTCAATGTGCAACCGGACGCTCCCCAGCTTGCCGCCATTGCCTTAAGCTCTGCCGCTTCCTGGCAGTCCCTTATGGACGTGGATCCTTGTGTGGCGCTACTTTCTCATTCCACCCATGGCTCAGCAAAGAATGAAGATGCCGATAAAGTCCGCGAAGCTACCGAAATTGCCAAGGCTCAGGCGCCCACCATGGCTATTGATGGTGAATTGCAATTTGATGCCGCCATCATTGAGTCAGTGGGATCTTCCAAGGCCCCGGGCTCTCCCGTAGCGGGCCGCGCCAACGTACTCATTTTCCCCGATCTCGATGCGGGAAACATTGGTTATAAGCTGGTACAGCGATTAGCGAAGGCCGAGGCCTATGGCCCTATCACCCAAGGTATTGCCGCTCCCGTAAACGATCTATCTCGCGGTTGCTCTGCTGATGACATCGTGGGAGTTGTAGCTATCACCTGCGTGCAAGCCCAGCAGCACGAGGCCGCTACTCAAGCCTAAGAACTTCCACGGAAGCAGTTCCCTTTTTAGGCCCATTCTCCGGTCCTATTCCGGTGATTTCTGGCCTGCTCACTCACCAAAAAAGGCCCCAGAATCCAAGCGATCCTGGGGCCTTCTCCTTGAGCGTACCTTAGGTGAGGTTCGTCCGCGTTGAAAGATCGAGTTCTTCCGCCAGCTGCCGCTCTTGCAGAATATAGAACGTATCGCGGGCAATCATGAATTCCTCATTAGTAGGAATAACCAAAATGCGCACCGGCGAATCGTCCGTAGAAATTTCTCGCTCGCCGCCACGGGCCTTATTCTTTTCAAGGTCAAGCACCATGCCCAACGGTTGCAGCCCTGAGAAAATCATGCGCCGCATTTTCTCGCAGTTTTCTCCAACGCCTGCCGTCAGCACAACGGCATCCACGCCGCCCATAACAGCAATGTATTGACCGATGTACTTTTTCACTGAATTGGAGTACATGTCATAGGCCAACTGCGCCCGTTCATCCCCCGCCTCAGATGCTTCACGGACACTACGCAGGTCGTTGGAAATCCCCGAGATCCCCAACAGGCCGCTCTTCTTATTCATGAGATCGTTGACTTCAGCAGGAGTGAGGTCTTCGTGCTCCATAAGAAACGGCACAATGGCCGGATCAATGGCACCACAGCGGGTACCCATCATAAGTCCATCCAAGGGCGTCAAACCCATAGAGGTATCCACAGCTACGCCATGGTCAATGGCCGACATGGAACAACCATTGCCCAGATGGCAGGTAATCAGCTTGAGATCGCCTAGGGGTTCATCCATGAACGCCGCAGCTCGCTCCGCAATATAGCGATGGGACGTGCCATGGGCACCATACTTGCGAATGTCATACTTTTCATAGAGCTCATAGGGCACGGGATACATGTAGGCCTTTGGAGGCATCGTCTGGAAGAATGACGTGTCGAAGACCGCCACCATCGGCTTGCCCGGAAGTTTAGTCTGGCAAGCCTCAATGCCCATGAGCGCCGCTTTATTGTGAAGGGGTGCGAGCTCTGCCAACTCATCAATCTTTTGAATTACTTCATCGTCAATGAGCACCGAGCGCGGGAAGTATTTACCACCCTGCACAATGCGATGACCAATGGCGTCAATCTCTTCCAGGGAATCAATCACCTTGGTAGGACCT
The DNA here is from genome assembly GCA_910587945.1 of uncultured Parvibacter sp. GTDB lineage: Bacteria > Actinomycetota > Coriobacteriia > Coriobacteriales > Eggerthellaceae > CAJUNI01. The sequence continues at coordinate 7,775 of CAJUNI010000043.1, read as the reverse complement.
GAAGTGAGCGCCTCAAGCACCAACGCCATAGCTTCCGTATGATCGGCCATGGCCGCGTCAATAACCCGCTCGTTTTCGTCAATGCCATGTTTGTGGAAGGACTGAGCCGAGCCTACTCGTTCGCAGATTCCTTTAGCCAGAACCTCGTGAGTTTCAACTTCGATCAACTGATACTTCAGTGATGATGAACCAGCATTGATTACAAGGATGTTCAATTAGGTCCCCTCTCTCTGCCGACGATTTGAAAATTTTAGACGTCAACATTGGGTAAAGAAGCCGCCACCGACCCCCATTCGGCCAAAGGGGACTCTCGACCTAAAAAGAAGGGCTTTGCCACGGTGAACGGCAAAGCCCCACTGGTTCTTATCAGCACTTCCTTGTTCTTACTGGTTCAAGGCAGGACTGCCATCATTCATGGGCGCACCGCCCAGTACGTGAACGTGAACGTGATGAACGCTTTGGCAGGCATCATCGTTCGTGTTCACAATAACTCGGAAGCCACTCTCGCGAATACCTTTCAGATCGGCTACTTTCCCCACCGTATTCATAAGATAGCCCAGTTCCTCATCAGGAATATTGTCGGCAATATTGTCGTAGTGGGTTTTCGGCACAATGAGCGTGTGTACCGGCATCATCGGGGAGACATCTTCAAAAGCCAGCACGCGATCATCTTCGTAGACTTTCGTTGAAGGAATTTCCCCCGCAATTATTTTGCAAAACAAGCAATCCTCAGCCATGAGTCCTCCACTCTCTCTTGTCGTTTTAGAATCGTCAACTTATCTGCGTTTTGGTGGTTAGGATAGGGTCGTGTCGGTTAATTCGTCGTCAACGACCATCTCAAAACGTCCCATCAAAACCTCAATTTTCTGGTCGGCTTCATCAAGACGATGGGTCAGCAAATTAAGTAACCCTACTCCGCGTTCATAGGCATCCATGCTCTCTTCAAGTTCAAGCGTATTGCTTTCGAGCACTTTTACAATCTCATCCAATTCCGCTAGAGCTTCACGAAAGGTAAGCTCATCAAACGGTTTTTTCTCTTCAGCCATGGTCTATTCCTTCCACTCTACCGCTGCTACGGTCATCTTCTCTTTTTGGTCGATCGTGCAAACAAATACACCATCTTTCACCTGTACCCGCAAATCTTCTCCCGGTTCGGCCTGTTCAATGGAGCTCACAATGGCACCGTCATTAGTAGTAGCCATAGCGTAGCCGCGGGCAATTACCCCTAAGGGCGATAAGTCTTGCAAGCGCGCTGCTCGCAGTGCCGCGGCCGTTTTGTAAGGAGTCAGTAGCTGAGGCCCTTGAGCCTGGAGGCGATTGCCCACTTGGGTAACCTGCTCGCGAGAAACAATAGCTCCTTGCTCCAACAGCCGCTTGAACTGCTGAGAAAGGTATTTCACCTCGCGATGGTACAGCTGGGTAGCCCCCTGCAAGCCATGATGGAGCTTCATGGCGCACAGGTTGAGTTGCTGTCGATGAGCCTCCAACCGATGAGGCAATGCTTCATTGAGGCGAGACCGCAAATCATCAATGGCTTGAGCATCGGTAGCAAAGAGGCGCTGAGGCTCTTGGAATAAGGGGCGGTGGGCAATACGCTCCAGATAGACGCGGGTGCGCTCAAGCCGGCGCTGCAATGCCCGCTGTAGAGCTTCGCCTTCTCCGGCCACCATGGCCGCTATCGCAATTTGATCCGGCGCCACCGTTTCGGCCGCAGCCGTAGGCGTAGAAGCTCGAACATCAGCCACCATATCAGCAATTGACGTATCAGGTTCATGGCCGATGCCTGTTACCACCGGAATGGATGAACTGGCAATGGCGCGAGCTAAGGCCTCGTCATTAAAGGGCATGAGATCCTCGAATGAACCACCCCCTCGCACCAGCAAAAGAACCTCTGCCTCGGAGGCTTCAATGCGGTGAAGCGCCTCTATCATGCCTGCGGCAGCGGTGGGGCCTTCTACCGGAACACCCGCGATGAGTATTTTTGCCATCGGATACCGGCGCCGCAAGGTGCGCAGTACGTCATGAATAGCAGCACCTCGTGGTGAGGTAACGAGCCCGATGGTTTGCGGATACAGCGGCAACGGTCGTTTGCGCTCGGGGTTCATGAGTCCTTCGGCTTCTAGCCTGCGCGCTCGCTGAGCCACTTCCATGCGAAGCTTTCCTTCGCCAGCAAGGGCGATAGAAAAGACGTCGAAATTCATACGTCCCTTGGCTGCATAGAGAGAAAAGCGGCCGGTCAGTTCCACCAACGCACCAACCGAAAGCTCTACCCCACTGGCGGCATAGCGGTTGTTCCACATCATGCAGGGAAGCGAGGCTTTGGTGTCCTTTACGGTGAAATAAACCGCCTTGTATCCGGGTTTATTCGAAAACTCAGAGACCTCGCCAATAAGACGTACCACCACCGACTCAAGAGCACCCTTAGCTAAGGCCATAGCGCCTGAGACGCTTAACGCCTGAGGCTCGTCTACCGCACCATCTTGAGGGTTATCTTGGTATCCGTCAGAGGGTTCAAAGCCTAACGCCATTACTAGTCCTGTCGTTGACCCAGAAGCCACAACAGCTGCAGGATTGATGTGAGCGCCGCCGCCACATAGGTAAAGGCGCAGGCACGCAGCACATTCCAGGCTCCCTTTTGCTCTTGGGTAGGCAAACCAATTTGTCCCATATAGACCATGGCGCGACGAGAAGCATTGAACTCAACGGGAAGCGTAACGAGCTGGAAGGCCACCACCACGGCATACATCACAATAGCAAGGGTAACAAGGCCCATCATGTTCATGAAAATGCCAATCATGAGCAAGAAAATCCAAGCGTTGGACGCCAAATTAACGGCAGGCACAATAGCCCCACGAATTATCATGGGCGTGTAATTAGCGGCATATTGGCAGGCATGGCCTACTTCATGACAGGCTGTGGCCGTTGCCGTAATGGTACGTCCATCATAGGCTTCCGGAGACAGCGTCACCGAATTACTCCGCGGGTCAAAATAGTCCTGACCCGGACCGCCACGGAAAATTTGCACATTACTAATTCCGTAGTAGGACAACATTTGCCGCGCGCATTCAGCGCCTGTAAGGCCGTTGCCAATAGCCACATGGTTATATTTCTTCAACTGACTATTCACATAAGCTTGAGCACCCAAGCCAATGATCAGTGTTGCTACTACTAAAGCGAGATACCCATCCACAATAGGCTCCTTATCTCAGAATCGTCTTTTCACACTCCATTATAAGGAACCTCAAGGCAAGAGCCTTTCCCTACGCAATAAATACGCGCAACTGTCATGGTTATGGAAGAGAAATCGCCTCAATCTCATTATCCAGGAGGCGAAGAGCAATACGCCCCTCCATGAGGGCAAGGAGTTCCTCCCCCACCAGCTCCCATCGCCAGCCGGACAACAGCTCAGTTTCTTCCCCATAGCCGCGAGCGAGCTTAACCAGATCCTTGTTGTCAGCCAAAACCGCTGAAGCGATATCGTTTTCTTGGGCCCGGAACCGAACGAGCGTTGTCATCATATCCACCATGTGGTCCACCGAAGGCTCAGCAGAGTTTCGTGCATTATCAAGATGGGGCCAGGTATCTGCCGGCGCATCGAGCCCCTTGGCAATAAGGCTTACTACCTGACGGGCTTGAGCCGTATCAAGAGCCCCTCGAGCCCCACGCACCATGAAAAGCTCATCGATCGTACGGGCTTCGCGACGACAGGCGCCAATGATAATTTCGTCGGAGAGGACGCGGCGCCGCGGGATATTAATCTTTTGAGCCCGCAACTCTCGCCAAGCAGCCACTTCTCGCGCCGCGGAAAGCTGCTGGCAATTGAGCTTGGACACATTCTTCAAGTGATAAAAACGCGTGTAGGGATCCTCTTGATAGCGCGCTTCATCTTGGAGAGCTGCAAACTCAGGCTCAAGCCAAGAGAGCCTTCCCTTTCGCTCAAGCTCTTCCATCATTGAGTGATAAATCTGCGGGAGATAAATTACATCTTCCGCCGCATAGGCCAACTGAGAATCCGACAGCGGACGGCGGGACCAATCCGTAAACGAATCCAGTTTTTTGAGTTCAACGCCACAGCGATTGTGAACCAAAGCTCCTAGGCCTACTTGCAGCGGATAGCCCAATACTGAAGCCGCAATTTGGGTATCAAACAGAGGATGTGGCAGCGTATGCAGCTCGTGATAGAGAATTTCAATATCCTGGCGCGCTGCATGAAAGAGCTTAACGATGGCTGGGTTTTCGAGCAGCGATTTCAGTGGAGTTAGATCGACGGTAAAAGGGTCTACTATCACCACTTCATCATCAGTAGCCAGCTGTAACAGACACAGCTGAGCATAGTAGGTCTTTTCCCGCAAAAACTCCGTATCAATAGCTAAGACGGCAGACTTCTGAGCTCGCTCAATAAAAGCCTCAAAATCCTGAGTGTTCTCAATAATCACGCGTACAGTCCCCTAACCGCTGAGACCCATTTCCCTAATCTTGGCAGTATTTTCTGCGTTAGTAGTACCATCCCATGATAACAAGTTATGAGTAGCAGCAATCAGGCAAAGGAGTGTTCGTGAAACTGTTGGTTGTGAACAACCTCGTCTCAGGCTATCGCGAAGGTGGCATTTACGACTTCTTGCGCGCGTTTGCTGAAGATGGCGATGACATCACCCTGCGAAACACTGATGGCACCACCCCCATTGATGCGCTCCTTGCGGACGCCGAGACCTTCGATGCAGTAGTTGCCAGCGGAGGCGATGGCACCGTTGCTGCCGTAGCCCATCTTCTGGCGGATACTGGCATTCCGATTTTGCCCTTCCCTGCTGGAACTGCCAATCTGTTGACCGTAAATTTGGAAGCCCCTGAAGAGCCCCATGCCTTAGCCACCCTGGCGCGTTTTGGGGAAACCATGGACTTTGATCTGGGGGTAATTGAGTTTGAAGATGGAACTCAAAGTGGCTTTTCCCTCATGGCTGGCGCTGGCTATGATGCGACCATCATGGAGGCCGCCCAGCCCGGAAAGCCCTTGCTGGGCCAGGTGGCATACTTTACTGCAGCCCTTACCAACCCCACACCTCAGTTTTCTCGCATCCGCCTGACCGTAGATGATCAGGTAATAGAAAGCGACGGTCTAGGGGTTTTGATTGTCAACTTCTCGCGGATGCAATTTGAGATATCCGTCGTTCACAACAATGACCCGCGCGATGGCCTCTTCGATGTAGTCATCCTCCATACCCGCGATGCCTTTGGCCTCATTCCCGCTTTGCTTGCAGGCCTTTTGGATCGAGAAGGCGGTTTCCCCAGCCGAACTGATGCCCTTGAAATCTATCGTGGTGCTCGAGTAGAGGTTGTGGCCGATCCTCCCCTTCCCATTCAATTTGATGGAGAAGTGTCAGAGCACAACACGCCGTTCAAAGCACATATCCTCCCCGAGGCTGCTCGCTTCATTGTTTCCGATGAATGCGTGGCTCTTTATAGCTAAGCGCAACGCATTTGCGAGCGTCGATTTGCCCACAGGGCTCGTATGTGGAGCTAACACGCCCATGCTATTTGCTTCTGTGAGACAGCACGCTAAGGCAGTTGTAAGGTTGCACCCGAGGCACTACAGCGGGTGCTGTAGCTGATCATGTGACGTGGGCGAACTGCGCCGAATAGCTACCGGCTGTTATGCATTGGCGAATCGGATACCTACATACTGCGCCGTACTCGGCAGGCCGGGATTGCTGTAGACCTCATTGAGTTCGATGATGGAAATGCGCCAGACGAAGGTACCTGCATCGGTAGTTACCTTACCCGTCTGGAAGGTATTCCCCGCATCATCCACGCCACTCTCTTCCACCATGGAGCCATCCAGACCCTGAGAGGCCATGGCAGCCTGCATCGCTTCATCGGCGTTTTGCGAGTCGAAATCAGAGTAATGCAGGCGCATGATCGTACCCGAATCACGGGAAACCTGAAGGCGCCAGGAACCATAAAGCAACTTGGCAGCGCTAGACCCGGAGAGATTATTCACTCCCTGGAGATACATCACACCCGCGTCGGCAACCGATACATCCGACGGCAGCTTGATGATATCAAGATCCCCGTCTTCGCCCGTCCGGTCATAGATAGTGAAGCCTGCATCCGTGCACCATTGAAGCAACGACTCATCGTTGAGCGTCATGAGGAATGGCATATAGGGCACGTCTAACGCGACATCCCTGGTAAGCGCCTGATGAATAGCTTCTTCCTCATGAGCTGCTCCATTGACCACGTTATCAATAAAGCGATAGAGGAAAATGCCGCCTAGGATAATAGCGATGGCAAGGATTACCAGGAGACCCCGCTTTACTACGGGAGGCAGCGATAACGGCCGCTGCAAGCGGTTGGCCGCAAAATGAGTTATAAGACCGTCGTCAGAAAGCATGCGCTCCTGGTCGGCCCGCTGGTGATCAAAGATCATGAAAACCGCTCCTGAAAAAGGGTTACACGAATGAGCTTCTGAGATTATAGCATTGCGAATAATGAGTACCTATGTTAGGATTTCTCCTTACCCATGGGGGAGTAGTTGGCGCCCCTGCGCGGTTTGTCAACATCATGGTCGCAAATTGCTACCCATCAAAGGACAGCAGACCTGGCAAACCTTAATCAGCGAGACTCATGGTGCAGAATTGTTTTACCGAACAAGACTGCACCGTGAGTCTTTTTTCGTGGGCTCTCTAGAGTTGCCAAGGAGGCATCGTGGACTTTTCAATATTTCTTACCGCTGAAGCTTGGATTAGCCTACTCACGCTTATCTTCTTGGAAATTGTATTGGGCGTGGACAACCTAGTATTCATCTCCCTGACCACCAATCGCCTTCCTAAAGAAAAGCAACATATCGGACGCAAGCTTGGCCTTGCCGGCGCACTGCTCATGCGCATTCTGTTCCTCTGCTTTGCCTCCTATTTAGTTCACATGACCACTCCCCTTTTCATCATTGATCTCGGGTTTTATGGCCACGGCTTCTCAGTGCGCGATATTGTCATGTTGCTGGGCGGCGGCTATCTCATTTATAAGGGCATTCGTGAAACCGTGGATACCTTAAAGCTTACCGAGATCAAAGCGGAAACCTCCGAAGAGCATCGTCAAAAGCACAGCATCACGCTGCCCCAAGCGGTGGGCACTATTATGGTGATGGATTTGGTGTTCTCCATTGATTCCGTCATCACGGCAGTGGGTCTTGCAGAACATCTGATCATCATGATTCTTGCTGTCATGATTGCCGTCATCATCATGATGGTCTTCATCGATCCCATTTCAAACTTCATCAATGGTCATCCTGAAATGAAGATCTTAGCCCTGGTGTTCATCACCGCTATCGGTGTGTTGCTGGTACTGGATTCCGCTGGTATTCACACCGACATCGAGATCCTAGATATGCATGTGGAAAAGCTCATGGTCTACTTCGCCATGATCTTCGCCGTGATCTTGGAACTTATTCAAATGCGCTACAACACGAACCTTGCCGCGTGGCGCCGCACTCAAGCTGAAGCAGCTGCCGCCCATGTGATTGAAGACATCACCACCGAAGTAGCCGCCGGCGTTGATCCCGCAACGATCATTTCCTCTACCGAAGGCAAGCTCTTGGTGGATCTGGAAGAAGTAGAGCGCGAAGCCAAACACGATGATGCTCCGGTGAAGTAGCCCGGGCGCGCGTTTCTTCGGAACTGAGTCCAGAATGCAAATGAGGCTCCCAAATGGGAGCCTCATAGTGTTTATGGAGCGGACAACGGGGTTCGAACCCGCGACCCCCACCTTGGCAAGGTGGTGCT
>CAJUNI010000042.1:541-19006 GCA_910587945.1 uncultured Parvibacter sp. | reverse complement strand
CTCCTAGAGTCTGTAGCCATGCAGCTCATTTGCGATAGCCTGTTTCGTGGATTCTCTTTTGTAAAAACCAATATTGTGACCATTATCGGTCAGTACTTTAATAGCATCACACCGCTTTCCAGTGGTGGCCAACCGATGCAAGCCTATTACTACTCGCGCTTTGGTTTGCCGGCTCGCTACAACTTGCCGATGCTGCTCTGCCGGTTTATTGTCTATCAATTAACCATGACGGTATATGCCGTCATTGTCTTGCTGCTGCGCTTCAACTATTTCATGCAAGATCTAAAGCCCATTATGTATCTGGTAGCTATCGGATTTATTGGTGGCTTTGGTCTTATTGCCATGTTGTTGGCCTTGGCCTTTGCGAAAAAAACGGTAGTACGCGTTGCTACCTGGGGTATACGCTTGGTGGGCCGTATAGGCATTCTGAAGAATCCTGAGGAGACGCTGGAAAAGGCTACTGTTTCGTTGGAAGAAGCCTACGTAGGTATACGATTCCTTCTCAAGGATCCCGCTTTGCTTGTCAAAGTGTCCTTGGTGACTTTCGTGCAATTGACGGTCTATTTCTCTTTGTCCTGGATTATCTTTGCAGGCTTCGGTCTTGAAAACATTGATTACTTCACGGTACTTAGTTGCCAAGCATTCATTTACCTTATTGCATCCTTCGTGCCTCTGCCTGGAGCTATTGGGGCTGCTGAAGGAAGTTACATCGTTTTCTTCAATTATGTTTTTGGCGATGCATCGGTGGTAGCGCTCTCAACATTCATTTGGCGCGCCTATACCTTCTATCTTCCTATTGTGCTCGGCATGATAATTACATTGCTTGTGAATAACGAACATACGTGGCTTGCCCGATGGATTAAGCGCGATGACACCAAGATGGCCTTTGAGGATCACACGGTGGTAAAGGTCAAGCGTACTCGCAAAGGTAATACTGTGGTGGAAGAAGTGGAACGCAGCAATCCTGAGGCTGAGGAAGCTGAGTTTGACGTCTTTGTCGAGCATGTTCCTGAGGATCCCTTCAAGTAAGTACTGTCCTCTCTTTGTCCTGCGCTATTGCGTCTCGTAGTGTGGGAACTGCCGAATTATTGTGGCTTCTCTCAGCGACCAGATCATCTTTTGAGTGAAGATTACTGGATATTTTTGGTTCAGCGTAACGTGGCTGGTACAATTTCAATCCGTATGCAAAGCCACGAGGACTGAGAAGTTAGGCTAACAATCTCAGTCGGAGAAAGGAAATCTATGGCTCTCTACACACCATCGTATCAGCCTACCGGTGACGAAGAGGCAATTATCACCACCTCGAAAGGCACCATTCGTGTGAAGCTGGCAGGCAAGGATGCCCCGATCCATGTGGGCAATTTTGTTGAATTGGCTCAGAAGGGCTTCTATAACGGCCTGAAGTTCCATCGCTATGTACCTGATTTTGTGATCCAGGGCGGTTGCCCCACTACCCGCGACGCTACTCCGGAGCAAGTGGCCAAAGGTCAAGGGCCGTTCGGCACCGGCAACCCGGGTTATTCCATCCAACAGGAGTACACCACCAACCCTCATAACGAGCATAATGACGGCACCTTAGCTATGGCTCGTTCCCAAAACCCCAACTCTGCGGGTTCTCAGTTCTACTTCTGCTTAGGCCCTCAACACTTCCTGGATCCCAACTACACGGTATTTGGTGAGACCCTGGAAGGCTTAGACGTTATTCATTCTCTTCGTGCGGGCGATGTGATCGAGTCCGTTGAGATTGTAAACGCGGCCTAACGCTTCATTGGTTTAACCCCTGCACATCCCCTACGAAGGACTTTCATGAATAACCTTCTGTTCGATCAAGCGGTTCGTCATTATCGTCTGCGTGATTACCGATCAGCGCTTACTACCTATACCCTGTGTTTGCAAGATCAGGAAAATCCCTTGCAGCCTGGGGAGGAAGGCCTGCTCTATCACCAGATTGGCAACTGCTTAATCAAGATGAAGAACCCCCTTGAGGCTATCCACGCCTATACTCAAGCTACGGCCGACCCTGATTATCAGGCGGAAGGCACCGTTGAGTGTAACCTGGGTATGGCCTATGCCTCACTACGTGATTATGACAACGCTATTGCTTGTTTTGAGCAGGCAGTAGCCGATGAAACGAATCCGGGTCGCTACAAGGCTTATATGGGCATAGGTACCGCGCTCATGAAGTTAGGTAAAAGCGCAGAAGCAGGCGTCGCATTTCGTGAAGCAGCCCTTGATGAGGACAATCCCGATCCCACCAAGGCACTTCTGAACTTGGGTGTTTGCTTTATGGCGCTGGGTCGTCCGGCCGATGCCATTGCTTCCTATGAGAGTGCGTTGCCCTTTGATGCTCAAGGGGAAACACGTAACAAGCTCTATGCCAGCTTGGGTCAAGCCTATGTAGCCTGCGACATGATGGAAGAAGCGGTGGATGCCTTTGAGCAGGCGATTGCTGATAAGACCTACTTCTTGTCAGACTCGGCTAGTGTGGACTATCAGCGTGCTGTTGGTGCAGTGGCTCAAGGACTAGCCCAAACCTCTTCCGAGAAAACCGCCTTGCTTCCGGTAGCGGATATGTCTGGCCTCGACATCGCGGCCGACGGTTCGACGGTTTCTGATTACGACACCAATGGCTATGGGGATGAGCCGTTCTACTATGACGAGCCCTACACCGATCAAAACTATCCGGGCTATTACGATGCCTATGGTGAAGGGGAAGACCAGTTCTTCAATGCTACCGATGCTGAGCTCGAGCAATGGTCCAAGGGGTTGGCAAAACAAGATCGCAAGCGCCGCAATGTGGGCTTGAAGGTCTTGGTGGTTATCGTCGTGCTGCTGTTGCTTGCTTGTGCGGCAGCGGTGTTTGCTTACACCCAAGGCTATGGCTATCCCACCCAGCAACAAGTGGTGGAGTCCTATTTCGCTGACCCCACCAATAGCGCCATGCTTGCTGATTCGGTAAACGATGACACCAAGAGCTCCATCGAGGACATCATGGTCCAAGATTCGGCCGTCACCATTGATGGCGTCAATCAATCAATGAGCGATTCAACGGTCTATGTCACCGCGGCAACCCCGGAAGGTGGCTCGGTGGATTATCGCGTAACCTTAGTACGTGACCTCATTGGTTGGAAAATCTCCGGGGTAGAGCTTTATTTCCCAAGTCAGAATTGATAGATAGCCCTAACGCGACCATCTATCACCTGAAATAGACAGAACATTATTGAAAGGAATCCCATGGCAGTACAAAAGACCTATTCCATGATTAAGCCTGATGGCGTTCGCAATGGCCACATTGGCGAGATTATTAATCGCTTCGAGCGCGCTGGCTTGACCGTTGAGCGCATGGAATTGTCCATGGTTACCCCCGAGCAGGCTAAAGCTAACTATGCTGAGCACGAGGGCAAGCCGTTCTATGAGGGCCTGATTACTTACATCACCTCTGGTCCGGTTGTGAAGATGGTTATCTCTGGCGAGGGCGCTGTGGCCAAGTGTCGCTCCTTGATGGGTGCCACCAATCCGGCGGAAGCGGCCCCTGGTACGATCCGTGGTGACTTTGGCCTCGTTATGGACGAAAATGTCATTCATGGTTCGGATAGCCCCGAGTCAGCAGAGCGCGAGATTGCCATTTTCTTTAACTAGAAGCCAGTCTTTCGCAACGTTTGATTAGTGAAGCTGCCGTGTCCTTGATGCGGCAGCTTTTTGTTTTGGAGCGAAGCGGTCAGATCAACGCCCTTCCCATAAGGTGATTCTCTGAGAAAGGTGGCGGCATGCTCTACCGAGTGATCGATAGCAATGAGCTTCCTGCTCTTGTGGATGCGTTCATGAATGACTATGAAGTTATAGCTCCCGTCAAAAGCGGCCAAAGCTATGCCTTTGAAGCGGTTACCGACTTCAACGATATCTGCCTCAATTACACCACCACCATCACCCCTCCAAAGAAATATCTTCTTCCTCCTCATGAGGTGCTGTTTCGCTTTAATGCTGAGGAGAATGAAGTCGTTGATTACATGCTCGAGGTAACGCCCCGGGTTTTGTTTGGTCTTCATGCCTGCGATATCAATGCGCTCAACAGCCTTGATTGCGTCTTTCGGGATAAGCAGTTTCCGGATCCCTATTACGAAGCGCGACGTGATGCCACGATGATTATTGGCCTGTCCTGCACGCCCACGGATGCTTGCTTCTGTAATCTCATGGATGCCGATGAAGCCCGTACCGGCTATGATTTGTTCCTTCAAGATATTGGCGACCGCTACCTGGTATCTATTGGCAGCGTTGAGGCGGCAAACATTTTGGAGAGTGCCTGTAATCCTCGGGAAGCTACAGACGAGGACCGTATCGCGTTTCGTCATATGACCCGTACACGCCAGGCCTCCTTTAACCCCGCAATTCCTGATATCCAGGAAGTGCCCATGCTGATGGATGCGTTCCACTCCGATCCGTTCTGGGAGGAGCTTGGTGGGCGCTGCCTTGCCTGTACGGCCTGTTCGAGCGTTTGTCCTACGTGCTACTGTTTTGATATCCAGGATGTGCTTGATCATGATGGAGTGTCAGGTCAGCGCGAGCGCGTCTGGGATGCCTGCACTTCGCCACAATTTGCGGAGGTGACCGGCGGCCATAACTTCCGCGCTGATGGGCGCAATCGTGTGCGTCACCGCATGTATCATAAACTCAATGGCTTTCTGGCAAAGTATGACCGCATGCTCTGCGTGGGTTGTGGCCGTTGTGTCTATGCCTGCAAAGCCCATATTTCTCCCATTGAAGTGTTCAAGTTCTTCGAGCAGAAGGGAATGTAGACGGTCATGGCTTCAGTCCAGAAGATAGAAGGTTTAACCGTTACTCCCTTTGAGGATAAGGGTCCGGCGCAATCGGGTGCAGAGCTTATGCATGCGAATCCCTATCGGCCGTGGCCGGCGCGCATTACCTCCATCACGGATTTGACGGCAACCGAAAAACTCTTTGAATTTCGTTTGGTGGATGAGCGTATTCGTGAGGCGTTTCATCATCAGCCGGGTCAGTTCGTGGAGCTTTCTTTGTTTGGGGTAGGCGAAGCGCCGATTTCGATTTCCAGTTCCCCCTCAAAGAGCGGCTTTATTGAGCTCTGTGTTCGCAAAGCAGGGGAGTTCACCAGTCGGCTGCATGAAATGCAATGCGGCGACATTGTGGGTATTCGCGGACCTTTTGGTCGTCCCTTTCCCTTTGAGGAAATGCGCGGTCACGATATTTTGCTTGTGGCGGGCGGTTTGGGAATTGCTCCGTTGCGTTCATTGATTAACAACATCCATGATGAACGCAGCGACTTTGGTAATGTCACCATTATCTATGGCTCGCGAAACCCTTCTGAGGTCATGTTCCGAGATCAGTTTGAGATGTGGCGTCACCGCAAAGACTTTGATTTGTATCTCACGGTCGATCATCCTGATGACACTTGGGATGGCGAAGTTGGCTTAGTAACCAAGCCGTTTGAGAAACTGGAAATTGATGCAGATCACACCTTCGGCGCTATTTGTGGGCCGCCGGTAATGTATCGCTTTGTGGTGGAAGAGATGCGCAAGAAAGGCATTAGTTACGATCGCATTTATATGTCCTTCGAGCGTCATATGAAGTGCGGTATGGGCAAATGCGGCCATTGCCAAATTGGTCATCAATACTGCTGCATCGATGGACCCGTTTTCAATTATTGGGAAGCAAAGAACATTCAGGGGTCGATGTAGTATGAAGACTTCAATGAATACCACGGCTGCTCCCAAGAAAAAACTCGCGGTTTTTGGGCTGGCCAGCTGTTTTGGCTGTCAGCTTCAAATTACCAATATGGAGCCTCATCTGTTGGAGGTTTTAGATCAGGTGGAGCTTTCCTATTGGCAGCTCACCTCTTCCCAGCCAAAGCCGAATGACTATGACATCGCGGTCATCGAGGGAGCGGTCACAACCCAAGAAGCCCAAGAGTTGGTGAAGGAAATTCGCCAAACTGCCTCGGTGGTGATTGCCATTGGGGCCTGTGCGGTGACGGGAGGTATTCCCGGCTTAGCAGCTCCTCGTTTCGACGAGCGGGTCGAGGAAGTCTATAGCTCAACTTGCCCCCAAGCCTGCGGTTCACTCCAGGCTCCTGTACCGGTGAGCGCTGTGGTTCCCGTCGATTTCGAGGTTCGTTGTTGCCCCATTGATCCGCGGGATTTTGTGTCGGTGCTGGAGCGCGTACTGCAAGGGTCCAATCGCTCTATTTCGACCGCCACGTTATGTGGTGAATGTAAACGTAACGAGCGCGGCTGTTTTTGGGGTCGCGGCATCATGTGTCTTGGGCTGGTTACCCGTTCAGGCTGTAGCGCGCGATGCCCGTCTTTGGGTCGCCCCTGCAATGGTTGTGCGGGCCTCTCTAAGGATGCCAACACGGCCAGTGCCAAAGTTATAGCCACCGAGTGGGGAATAGATCCTGCCCGTTTCGAAGAAGCCCTTGAGATGTTTAATCAGCAATCCATGGAGGATAACTGTGGCTGACGTAACCATTGAAGTTGACCATTTGGCCCGTATCGAAGGTCATGGCGATCTTCATCTGTGCATTGAGAATGGGGAAGTGACTGAGTGCAACCTCACGGTTGTGGAGCCGGCGCGTCTCTTTGAATCCATGGTGGTGGGGCGCTACTTCGAAGAGGTGCCCTACATTGCTTCGCGCATTTGCGGCATTTGCTCCTCGAGTCATGTGGTGACCGACATCTTGGCCATCGAGCATATCTTTAATGTTGAGGTCACTGAGCGTACGAATACCTTGCGTGAGTTGTTGGTCTATGGTTCCTATCTGCAAAATCATGCAACCCATCTCTTTGTATTTGGTGCTCCAGACTTTTTGGGCTATGAAAGCGTATTCCCGTTGGCACAAACCAACAAAGAGCTGTTCGACCATGCCTTGCAATTAAAGGCGTTGGGCAATGAACTGTGCACCACCGTAGGCGGACGAAGCGTGCATCCCATTACAGCCGTAGTAGGTGGCTTTACCTCCGAGCCTTCCTCAGAGGATTTTCTTGCCCTTGCAGACAAGCTTGAGGCCATGATTCCCTTTACGGAGGAAAGTGTCGATTTGTTCGCCGGATTTGAAGCGCTTCCGTTGCAGACGGAGGGAGATTTCCTTGCCATGGTTGAGCCGGGGGCGTATCCGGTGTGCACGTCGCAGAACGCTCTGTTTGTACGCTCGGACCAAGAGTTCTCCTGTCAAGAGGTACAAGAGGTTATTGAAGAGTTTTCCCAGGATCACAGCGCCGCATTTTTGGCCTGCAATCGAGCTACGAAGAAGCCCTATATGACGGCGGCACTGGCTCGCATCAATGCTTCCTGGAGCAACCTAGGTAAAACGGCTCGTTTTGCATCGGCGAAAGCAGGGCTGCGTCCTCCTGAGTTAAATCCTATGGCCAATAATTTGGCCCAGGCGGTAGAGCTCGTGGATGTGCTTGAACGCTGCGCCGAGCTTTGTCGGAATCTGGCGGAGCCGAGCTTTGGGGGCTCATCGCTGCCCGTTGAGTTTGAAATTCAAGCGGGCTATGGGGTTGGTTTTACGGAAGCACCGCGGGGCTCGCTCTTCCACTGTCTTGAGCTAGATGAGAACGGTCGCGTGGTGAAGGCGTCGATCATTACCCCCACGGCGCAAAATCTCATGAACCTAGAAGCTGACATGCGGCAACTGGCTGAACTGATGCTTGAACGCGGTGCGTCTGAAGATGAGATTCGCCTGGAGGCAGAAAAGCTCGTTCGTGCCTACGATCCCTGTCTTTCCTGTAGCGTTCACTAGGGCTTAGAGTTTGGACTCCTAGGCCGCTTTGTGTTGGCTCTACGGGTCATCGAACGATAATATTTCACGTCTGACAGGGCGTTACTGTGGAGTTTTCTCAAGCTATGAGTAGCTATGTTAGAATTCCATTCCATATGAATGTATACAGGTAACTATGCTCATTCGTCTTGAGGGGAAGCCTTTATGTCCTTCCTAGACATATTTTCAAATTTGACAGGTCAAATGTCTGCTGACATGGCTATTGACCTTGGAACCGCAAATACGCTGGTAGCTATTACCGGTGAAGGTATTGTTATCAACGAGCCTTCGGTAGTGGCTATCGAGAAATCCACGCATCGTGTTTTGGCGGTTGGTCATGAAGCTAAGAATATGATCAATCACACGCCCGAGGCGTTTTCTGCGGAGCATCCTTTGAAGGATGGCGTTATTGCAGACTACGACGTTACCGAAGCCATGCTTTCGGCTTTTATCAACAAAGCCTCGGAGCGCAAATACCCCTGGCAGCCGAAGCCGCGTATCGTGATTTGTATCCCTTGCGGTGCAACCTCGGTAGAAAAGCGCGCGGTGTTTGAAGCTGCTATTCAGGCCGGTGCCCGTCAGGCTTACTTGATCGAGGAGCCCATGGCTGCCGCTATGGGTGCGGATTTGCCGGTTACTGAGCCTACGGGTTCGATGGTAGTGGATATCGGTGGCGGTACCACGGAAGTGGCTGTTATCTCCTTGGGTGGCATCGTTACCTCGTCTTCGTTGCGCCTTGCAGGCAATCGCTTGGATGAGGCAATCGCCATGCACCTTCGCGATCTTTTAGGCATCAAGATTGGCGAGCGTACGGCCGAAGTTATCAAGATCAAGATCGGCTCTATCATTCCGTTTGAGGATGGTCGAGAGCGTGATATGATTATTTCGGGTCAGGACGTTTACACCGAGCAGCCGAAAGAAGTCACTATCCAATCAGAGGATGTGCGTGCAGCTTTGCAGGCGCCTATTGAGGAAATGGTTATCCATATTAAGGACACCTTCAAGAAAACGAATCCGGACCTTGCCTCAGACATCATCCAGAACGGTATTTTGCTCACGGGCGGTGGCGGCTTACTTTCAGGATTAGATCGCTATCTCACCGATAAGCTTGAGATTCCGGTATGGGTTTCTGAAACGGCTCTTACCAATGTCGTATCAGGTTGTTTGAAGGTTCTCGAAACGCCTACAGCATTACGCCAAACGCTCATGCGTTCGAAATAGAAGGCGGCGCCTCCTTACGTTATGGCCCTTAATTTTCAAACTCAAGAACCAGCCCGTCGAAGCCCCCTTGTGCTTATTGCCTGTCTTGTAGTGAGCTTGGTGCTTATGACTATCTATGCACGAGAGTCCTCAGAGGGTCCGCTGCATAGCGTTCAGGCAGCGGTGGAAACGGCGGTCGCTCCCTTGGGATTCATTGGTGCCACGGGGGATGCGTTGGTGAATGACGCTTCTGACGCGGTGGCTAACGCCTCAGCCGATCCCGATACACTCACTGCTCTTCAAGAGCAAAACGAAGAGCTTCGCGCCATGGTGGCCCAAGCTGAGGAATATCGCTTAGAAGCTGAGCGCTTACAGGGTCTCCTTGCTATGAAGGACGCCTACCATGTGGAGGGCGTATCAGGGCGCGTTATTGGTCGCTCCTATGACGCCTGGAATCAAACCATCACCATTGATGTGGGTTCTTCATCTGGGGTCTCTTCTGGTATGACCGTTATGGGAGCTGCGGGCGTTATTGGGCAAACCGTTGAAGTGGCGCCGGGAAGCTCGACGGTGCGTTTGCTTTCGGATCCACGCTCCGGGGCTGCTGCCATCATTCAATCCAATCGCGCCGAAGGAATTGTTCGCGGTTCATTAGATGGTCTTATCTATCTTGAAAATATCAGTGCCGATGTAGCGGTTTCGGTGGGCGATGTGGTGCTTACCAGTGGTTTGGGTGGCAGCTATGTACGCGGGCTTCTCATTGGTGAAGTGGTTCGCGTCGATGGCAACCCCGGAGATGCGACGCGCCGTATTGTGGTAGCGCAAAACACCTCTGCCAAATCCCTGGAAGATGTCACGGTGGTATTCGACGCTGACACTCAAGCGACCCAAGGGGGAGGGGATTCGTAATGGAAAACTCTGCTCCTTTGGTTGTAGGCGCGATTATTGCCATTGTGCTTCAGGTAGTGGTGGCACCCTTTATCACGGTGCTTGCGGCAACCCCTAACTTCCTTCTGGTCTACTGTATGTTGGTAGCCGTATTTCGGGGTCCTTCAGCGGGTTTTATCCTGCCCTTTGTGTTAGGACTCTTCTTTGATCTTGCAGGCGGTGGCCCTATTGGTGCCATGGCTTTTACCTTAGTGCTTGCTACCTTCATTGTTTCCCGCAGTTATGGGGCCTTGGCCAACGACACGCTCTTTATGGCGCTTATCATGCTGGTGGGTGGCATCGTGATAGCCGAGGTACTTTATGGCATTCTCATGATTGCGGGAGGTAACCCAGCAACGGTCGTTGAAGGTCTGATGTATCGTTGTCTCCCTTGTGCTCTTTACGATAGTTTATTAGCAGTGGTGCTCTATCTTGTTCTCAGCCGTTTCTTTGGAAATGGCAACACTTCACACAGAGAAGCCACCCTGCTTCATTAGAAAGGTAACCGTGCTCGAGTCAATCATTGCCGCCATAGTAGCGGCCCTCGTGGTTTTGGTTGTGATTGCAGCCATTGCTGTGGTGCGCTCTCGGCGCGGCAATGAAACTCCCATGGTAGGTCCCCGCGTTTCCCATGTGGATACGCTGGCCTTTGCGCGGGATGCAAAAGATGGGGATGGGGGAAAGGTATCGTCCACTCCCATGGAAGCACCGGGCCAAGCGGTAGGCAATCTGAAGACCCGCTTTGCGGCTCTGGGGGTTTTAGTAGCAGGTATTTTTGGTTCGTTGACGGCAAAACTGTGGAGTCTTCAGGTACTCTCTTCGTCGGTCTATGAAGAGCGAGCGGAAAACAATCTGTTTGTGACCGTATCCACTCCAGCTCCGCGCGGTGAAATCCTTGACTCAACGGGGCAGGTGTTGGCTAAGAACCGATCTGCTCAGACTGTGTTAGCGGAAGCAGAAGTAGCAACTGATACCGATGTGCTGCGCCGTCTCTCGGCGGTGTTAGGTATCCCCTTTAATATCTTGCGGCAGCGGGCTGCCGATTCTTCGGCAGGAGCCCAAGGTCAGCGCGTGTTGGCCGAAGATGCGCGGCTGCGGGATGTGGCGTTTATCTCAGAGCATGCCGATGCATTTGAGGGTATCACTATCGAAATGCGCACCATTCGTGAATACCCCTATGGTGCCCTGGCTGCCCATGCGCTGGGTTATACCGGATCTCCTACCCAAGAACAATTAGATGGATCCGAGGAGGGGCGCGAGATCCTTTCCGTGGATACCGTGGGTCTTGCGGGACTCGAATCGAAATACGACAATGTCATATCCGGCGATCATGGGGCTCGTCGTGTGGCGGTCGATGCGGTGGGCAACGTTGTGGAGGTGGTGAGCGAAACCCTTCCCACGAAAGGCTCTGACATCGTGCTGACACTAGACTCTCGGGTGCAGTATGTGGCGGATACCGCCTTAGCGGAATTGATAGCTCCGGGCGACGTTATTGGTATGGGAAAAGGTGTGTCGGGAGCGGCTGTAGTACTTGATGTACGCACGGGCGCGGTGGTAGCTATGTCAAGTTTCCCCACCTATGATCCGAATAAACTCACTGGCTCCATTTCAGAAGATATTTGGAGCGTCTACAACTCAGAAGATTCCTATGCGCCGTTAAGCAATCGCGTTGTGAATGGTCTCTACGCCGCTGCTTCTACCTATAAAGCGTTTACGTCGTTAGCGGCATTGCAATACGGGTTTGCTGACGGATCCTCCACCTGGGACTGTACTGGCTCATGGGATGGATTTGGCTCGGGCGATATCCAGAAATGCTGGAATCATGCGGGCCATGGGGTGTTGGATTTGCGCGGCGGCATTGTGAATTCTTGCGACGTCGTGTTCTATGAGATTGCAAAAGCGTTCTATGATCACGGACCTAATGGCACGGGCGAGTTGTCCGAAACGGCTCTGCAAGATTATTTGAAGCGCTTTGGTCTTGGCCAAGTGACAGGCATTGATTTGGATAACGAATCGGCGGGGCGCATTCCGACGCCGGAGTGGAAAACCCAAGCATTTCGTAATCGACCGGCTGATGGTGTGTGGCGTGGTGGCGACTACACCAATATGATCATTGGCCAGGGCGACGTATTGGTGACGCCGCTACAAATTGCGGTAGCCTATGGCGGTATTGCTACTGGCACCATCATGAAACCTCACCTCTTGCAGTCAGTGCGTAACTCCCAAGGGGAGACGGTAGTTACCTACGAGCCTGAAGTGGTCATGGATCTGGATGTTGACCCCAGTGACCTGTCATTTGTCCGGGATGCGCTGCGTGGCGTGATTACTGATAACAAAAACCCCGCGCGCCTTTTTGAGGAGGCAGGGGTTCAAGCAGCGGGTAAATCGGGTACAGCCGAACATACGGAAAAGCCTGACGATGCCTGGTTTGTAGCCTATGCCCCCTATGATGACCCTAAATACGTAGCTGCGGTGGTAATCGAGCAAGGTGGCGGTGGTAGTGAAGTGGCGGCCCCCTTGGTCGCCCAGCTTCTGCAAGCAACCCTTGCCGCCGACTCTGGCACGAGCGACGTGGTGCCTCAGCGTCTGGTGGGCTCTACGGGTCAGGTTGTGGAGTATAAGGGTACGAGCGGCGAGCGTGAGGACTAGGGGAGAACTATGGCTGGCTTACCACAAATAGACTCTCTGATGGGAAATGCTTCGGCGCCGCGCGCCGAGCGCCGCGGAAAAGGCCTGTCGTTTTCGCCGCTTATTATCATGTTGCTTTTGGTGGCAGCCGCGCTCATTTGCTATGGGCTGGTAGTTTGCTGGTCGGCAACGAGTGCTTCTACAGCCCATTCCTTTACCCGTCAGCTTCAGGGTGTAGCTATTGGCTTAGTAGCCATGGTGGTGATCTGGCATATTGACTATCGCCGCTTCGCTAACTTATCCACGTTCTTTCTGGTGGTCAGCATTGTTTTGATCCTACTTCCTCATATTCCCGGTTTGGGTACTGATGCAGGCATGGGTGCCAAATCGTGGATTCGTGTGGGCATGCAAATCCAGCCCGGTGAGTTTGCCAAAGTCACCATCATTTTGTTTGGGGCTTCCATGGTGGCTCGCTACGGCGGCAAGTTGGATGACCTGCGGGAATACCTGAAATGTGTTGTGCTCATGCTGCTGCCGTTTTTGTGCATTATGACCCAGCCTGACTTAGGCACTGGCTTGGTCTATCTGTTTATTGCGGCTACCATTCTGGTTATGGGCGGTGCTCGCGTGCGCTATCTTCTGGTGACGCTTGCTCTGGGCATTGCCGCTATTGCGGCCATCTTCGCGATTGATGAGGTCATCAAGAACTCGACGGGCGATTACAAACTGCTCAAGACCTACCAGCGCAATCGTTTGCTGGTGTTTTTGGATCCTGAGTCGGGCACCTCGGACATTTCATACAACCTCTCTCAAGCCATGATTGCTATTGGCTCGGGGGGTCTGTTTGGTAAAGGATTCATGAATGGCACCCAAGCAGCTTACGGCTATGTACCGGAATCGGAAACGGACTTTGTCTTCTGCGTTTTGGCTGAGGAATTCGGGTTCTTTGGCGCCATAGTATTACTGGTGCTCTATATTCTTCTTATCCTTGTGTGTGTACGCATTGCCCGCAGCTCTGATGATTTGTTTGGCATGCTTATCTGCATGGGGGTAGTAGGAATGTGGCTCTTCCAGATTCTTGAGAACATTGGCATGACCTGCGGATTGATGCCCATCACGGGTATCCCGCTTCCCTTTGTAAGTTATGGGTCGTCGTTTATGCTCGTGAATTTCATGATGCTGGGTATGATTTGTTCGGTATGCTCTCATAAGAGCGCACTTGGGAAAAGAGGCGTCTATGCAACTCCCCGTTGATATTCCAGCGGTTCTAAAAGCAGCAACCGATATTGATGCTGCGCGCACTACCCCGTTGGCAGTGCGGGTTTATATCGAACCGGACGCGTCGCCGGATTTGGCGGCCCACGTTCGGTCGCTTTTTGCGAGCGGTAGCCCCAGTGCTCGGGTCTCTATTGAATATCTTGCCGAGCGCGAAATGCTCCCGGCGGACTCCTCCGAGGACATGGCCGTTCTGGTAGCGGCTACTGATGCGGATGCTGGTTTTCATGCCCAGCAACTGCGGAGCGCATCGGTTCCCACTATGGTAGTTACCGACAGTCCCGAAACCCTTCGCACGGCCTGTGAAGCAGCGGGCTATGCCATTCCGGTTGGGGATGTGGCTGCTCCCGATACCCCTGCACCCAATCACCATGATGTTTTGTCTCCGGCGTTGGAAGCTCATGCAAGCGAAGAGCCGCTGCCCTTAACCGATGACGCACTGCTCACGTTGGATGAGCGAATGGGCCGCTGGATTATTACCGCCTGTGCGGGGAAGAAGCTGGCCTTTGCGCTGGCGTTCCCCTTTATTCGGAAGCCACTGTCCTTGGACTCTGTGACCACTACTTCACTGCAAAATGCAGGTATTGGCGCCGTCATGTTTATCCCGGGTGCCGATATGCCCATCATGACGCTCAATCAGATGAAGATGCTGTTGCAGATTGCGGCGGCCTATGGTCAGCCGCTCAATGCGGATCGCATTAAAGAGCTCGCCCTGGTTGTAGGCGGTGCATTCTTATGCCGCGGTGTTGCGCGTCAAATTGCCGGTGTCGTGCCCATTTTGGGCTGGGCCGTGAAGGGTGCCATTGGTTTTGCTGGCACCGAAGCTATGGGTCGCGCGGCTATTGAGTACTTTGAGGCTGGCGGCGATATTGTGGGTATGGCCAACGTCATCCAGACGGCTCGGGATAAAGCGGTGCTTGCAGCGGGCAAGGTGGCATCGTCTCCGCTTACCGCAAAAGCCAGCGAAGCATTTGGAGCTGTGGCTTCTAAAGTATCCGGGGCGGTGAATAAGAACGCATGAGAAATGTTGCTCGGTTTAAAGACCCCGCACCTATTCCGTCAGAGATTCTTGATCCCCTTATCGCAAAAGCCGAACGCCCCTCTCGCTATACCGGAGGGGAATGGGGAGCTACGGTAAAAACAGAGGGCGATTTCTCCTTCTGTATGGTGTATCCCGATACCTACGAACTTGGTCAAGCCAACCAAGCCGTTCGTATTCTGGTGAATGCAGTGAATGCACGGCCTAACTTGCGAGCGGAGCGGGCCTATTTACCGGCTGTGGATTTTATTGAAACGATGCGCCAAGAAGACGTGCCGTTGTTTTCTTTGGAGAGCCGTCGTCCGCTTGGGTCCTTTGATGCTGTGGGTATTACCTTGCCCCATGAGTTAGCGGCCACCAATGTATTAGAGACGCTCGATTTGGCAGGAATCCCCCTGCGTGCTGCCGATCGATCTGAGGATGACCCCATCATTTTGGGCGGTGGCCCCTGCGCTCTTAATCCGGAGCCCTTTGCACCCTTTTTCGATATTTTGACCATTGGAGAAGGGGAAGAGGCTACACCCGATACTCTGGAGCTGATTCGCCAATTGCGCCAGGAGGGTAAAAGTCGCGAAGAGATTCTGCGTCGAGTAGCCAAAGAGATTCCAGGCTCCTACGTTCCGCGGTTTTACCGGGTGCTGGATGAGGCGGAAGCTCAAGCAACGGGGTCATGGGTTGCGCCTTTGGAGGAAGGCATTCCTGAGGTGATTCAAAAGCGAGTCTGGGAAGGGTTCGCCGAAAGTGACGCCTGGGAGCCCATGGTCGTACCCTTTGCTGAGGTGGTTCACGACCGCGTCAATGTTGAAGTGCTACGTGGTTGTGCCCGCGGGTGCCGCTTCTGCCAAGCCGGCATGATGTATCGTCCGGTGCGCGAGCGTTCTGCCCATAACATCGTTTCGGCGGTCCTGCGCGGCATTGAGGAAACGGGCTATGACGAAGTCAGCTTGACGTCGCTGTCCTCAACGGATCACTCGCAAATCCCCGAAATCCTAGAGCGGCTCAACGGCGCCTGTGCGGGAAAAGGTATCCGCATTTCACTACCATCTCAGCGTCTTGACTCCTTTGGCGTTGACATGGCTGCTCTTATTGCTGGTCAGAAAAAAGGCGGCCTAACTTTTGCTCCTGAAGCGGGAACCCAGCGCCTTCGCGATGTGATTAATAAAAACGTGACGGAAGAGGATTTGTTTTCCGCCATTGATGCCGCATTTGCAGCGGGCTGGCGCCGGTGTAAGCTCTATTTCATGATTGGCTTGCCGACGGAAACCGACGAGGATATCAAAGGGATTGCTTCTTTGGCTCAGCGTGCCTATGACCGGGCGAAAGCTGCAGTTCCCCCTGATCAGCGGGGGAGTGTGCGGATGAGCGTTTCCTGCGCCGTCTTCGTACCTAAAGCTCAAACCCCATTCCAATGGGATGGTCAGATTTCTCCCGATGAGACGCTTCGTCGTGTTAAGTTGCTCCGAAACTCTGTGAAGTATCGTGCCGTGGATGTAAATTGGCATGATCCCAAAACGAGCTTTGTGGAAGCGGTTATGAGCCGTGGTGGTCGACCGGTGGCAGACGCGCTGGAGCTGGCCTGGAAGCGGGGTGCGCGCTTTGATGCATGGATGGAGCACTTCGACGAGGAGGCTTGGCGCAGCGCTATGGCGGATACGGGGGTTGATCCAGAAGCTATTGCCCAGCAAGGCTATGAGACTTCCTATGTGATGCCCTGGGCCCATATTTCCATGGGTGTTTCTCCTCGCTTTTTAGCGTTGGAACGCAAGCGGGCTGAGCAAGGCATAACCACACCGGACTGTACCTTTGATGCGTGTTCCGGATGCGGGGCCTGCCCGAGCCTTGGAGTGGATAATCAGTTGCAAGCAACGCGCAGTATCAAAGGCGATGCATCGAAAGAAGTTGCGACCACCGAGGGGGAGGTGTCCTAATGGCCGATCCGTCATTGTTTCGTCTTCGGGTAGTGTTTGGAAAAACCGGTCGTTTGGCCATGCTTTCTCATTTGGAGGTTGCGCGAAGCCTTGAGCGGGCTGTGCGCCGTGCTCACTTGCCCTATGCGGTAAGCCAAGGGTTTTCACCTCACATGCGGATTGGTTTTGGAGCGGCTCTTCCGGTGGGAGTGGGAGGTATGCCGGAGTTCTACGACGTATTCCTGACCTGTTGGGTTGATCCGGAAGAAGCTTTGTCGGCTCTCCAAAAGGCAAGCCCCGAAGATCTGATGCCGGTATCTTGCGGCTATGTAGAAGCCAGTGCTCCTGCGGCTTCTGTGGCCTGTCCTTTTAGTACCTATGAAGCTCGGTTTAACCAGCCTATCGATACTCTCGTTGTTCCCGAAACCATTACCGTTATCCGGAAGAAGAAAGAGAAAATTCTTCCCGTAACTGAGTATTTGCAGGGTGATATTGAGGTGAAGAATGGTATGGCACGGTTTACGCTTGAAGCGAAACCAACCGGCTCTCTGCGCCCCGATAAATTGCTCGCAGCCTGTTGTGAGCAGGCAGGTAATGGGTTGGCTGTCACCGAGCTCGTTCGTGTGGCTCAAACCGTACTTCCGCCTACGCGTTAAACCATCGACTCTTTTGTAGGTGCGCGACTTCTGGGTGTAGTGCATGTTGTCGGCTTTGCAGGTGTCCATCATGAACGACGCATTACCGCCAAGCCCCCTTCCCTTTACTGTTTTCCAACAGCCGAGCTCGGTCTTGGCTAGGGGAGTGTTCGGGCTTCTACACTGACTAATAGAGTCAACATAACTATGAATATCAATAGTCAGGAGGATGCGATGAAAGCAGGAAAGTTTGTGGCAGCGGCCGCCTGTGCAGCCCTCGTATTATGTTTGGGTGGCTGTGGGGGACAGAGCGCGGATAGCGGTAGCTCAAGCGGCTCGAGCGATCAGCCGGTTAAAGCTCAGGATATTTCGCCGACTGACGAAGTTACGAATCCTACGGTTAAAACGGGCTATTCCGTTATCGGCGATGTCGTGAATGTGGGTGCGGTAGTTGAGAATCCGAATGACAATGCCGTGTTCCCGCAGTTTGTAGTAACACTCACCGCCTATGATGAGGCTGGCAAAGCGTTAGGCAATGAGGTGTGCGATCTGGGTACGCTGTTGGGTGGCGAAGAGTTTGGCTACGGTGTGACTATCGACATTCCTGATGGCTCGACGGTGGCATCAGTGGATGCTACATGGACTACTCAAGAAGCCTCTATGAGCGACAATGCCAACGTCTTTGTGGCTGACGAACCCACCGATAACAATGGTGTCTTAACGGGTACCTTCTTCAATGAAACTGAAGACACGTTTGGACGCGTCATTGTGGGTGCCATTGCCTATGACGCATCGGGTTCAATTATTGGCGGCGGTGTCGAGCATCTTGCTGATGTTGCTGGCGGTACTTCTGACTATGAAGTGATTGTTCCTGCTGAGGGCGCAAATTACAGCGTATTTGTTCACGGAGTGGTGGCTTAAACTACCGTCCATCGACAGTCTTGAAATTTTTGAAATTGGGTATTGTCACTAAGCTCAGTTTCGCATACTATATTTAAGCTGCAACGCACGGGGTGTTAGCTCAGTTGGTTAGAGCGCCGGCCTGTCACGTCGGAGGTCGCG
>CAJUNI010000042.1:0-531 GCA_910587945.1 uncultured Parvibacter sp. | reverse complement strand
GAGCTGTGCCCGAGACCGTGGTCGTGGTGGACGTGGAGGATGTGCCCCTGGCCTATTATCCGGGTCATACCAACCGCGTTAAGGTCCGTGCCGCGGGTGATTTGCCCTAAGAGGAGCGCGGGCGGATCGGGGTGCTCGGCACCCCTCGCTCCGTCTGCACCCGGATTCGGGAAAAATTTCTTGAATTTGGTCTTGCGCGCGGATGGGGTAGTGCGTATACTATACGGGCTGCTGAAATGCGGGGTGTTAGCTCAGTTGGTTAGAGCGCCGGCCTGTCACGTCGGAGGTCGCGAGTTCAAGTCTCGTACATCCCGCCACTTAATTTCATGAGTTCAGAGGTCATTTTTGGTCTCTGAACTTTTTATTTATATGAGCCTAAATGCCAAAATGGGCCTGTTTGGGTCTAATGCGATGGATTTTAGTAAAGAGTATGTTTGACGGAGAATTTGTAGTATGGCGACTAATACATAAGGATATTGGGGGTTAAGGCTCAAAAAGTGTGCTTTTGGGGATTATTCACCTCCTGTATTG
>CAJUNI010000041.1 GCA_910587945.1 uncultured Parvibacter sp. | reverse complement strand
ACACGCTTGAGTATCGCGAATACGAGATTGAGCGCATTATGCGCCAAGCCTTTGAGATGGCTCGCAAGCGTCGGTTCAAGGTACACTCCATCGATAAGGCCAACGTGTTGGAGAGCAGCCGTTTATGGCGCGAAGTAGCCCATGAGGTGGCGAAAGATTACCCCGACGTTGAGCTGGTGGACATGTTGGTGGACAACGCTGCCATGCAGTTGATCAATTGGCCGAAGCAATTCGACGTGGTGGTTACCGAAAACATGTTTGGCGACATTTTGTCTGACGAGGCGGCTGAGCTGTCGGGTTCCTTGGGTATGCTGGCTTCCGCAAGCTTGGGCGATGGCACGGCCCTCTATGAGCCAAGCCACGGCAGCGCTCCCGATATTGCCGGCCAAGGCATTGCAAACCCCATTGCTCAAATTCTCTCTGTAGAAATGATGCTGCGCTATAGTTTTGCGATGCCCGAGGCGGCCGACGATATCAAGGCTGCCGTGCAGGCGGTGCTGGACGCCGGATTCCGCACTGGCGATATTAAAGACGCAGAGACCCCGGCGGATCGTGTGGTGGGCACCGAAATGATGGGTTCGCTTATTGCTGAGCAAATCCTTCCCACAGAAAAGTTTGCGGAGTTGTGGGGACGCCACCCCGACGACTGGAAAGACTATCGGGCAAACTAACGGGTGTGGCCCTGAAGTAGAAGGCCAGCGCAAACGCCCTGCGGGAGGTTTTGGGAGCTCCTCGTACTTCGCAGAATGAGAAGGTCCCGAAATGGCAACCCGTGCAGATTACGGATAGACCACCCCTCTTCGGTTGACGAAGAGGGGTGGATTCGTTTGAATGGACAGTGAAATAAAAAGAAGGGGTTTTGGGGAAGAGAGCGTCGGCCACATGCCGGGCATCCCTTTTAAGCCCCTCGATCGAAGGAGTTTTCTATGACTACGTTAAAACTTGCCGTGCCGACTTTGGGTGAAGCTGGCCTCGACGGGGAGCGCAGTGGCCACTTTGGTCATTGTGATTGCTTTACGATTGTGACTATTACCGATGGCGAAATCACCGATGTAGCTGCCCTGGACAATCCGCCCCACGAAGAAGGTGGCTGCCTGCGTCCGGTCAAACTGCTCTCCGATGCCGGGGTTGACGCTATCGTGGCAGCTGGCATGGGCATGCGTCCGATGATGGGCTTTGCAGATGCCGGTATTACGGTTTACTTCGAGAACACGAACCCGAATGTGGGCGAAGTTGCCAAGCTGGTAGCCGCTGGTCAAGTGCCTACCATGGGCCCGGAGAACGCCTGCCATCACTAAGCGAGCGGTTCCGTTTAGGCTCTATTCTTCTCAGAGAAGGGGGCACTATCTATGGAAGAAACCTCCAAAGAATCTTCGGTAGCCCCTCAAACGGTTCGCGAAATTCTTGAAACGTTACTGGATACGGTGGAGCGCCCTGAAGTGGGCACGATCACCGAGCGAAAAACCTTCCGGCTCCAACGGGGTCGGGGGTTTTCTCGTGCGCGCATAAAAGTGCTCGATCACCCCTTTGGCCCGGTGCTGGGTGGTCCCGTAGCGCATAGTCCTCTTGCTACCTTAGGTCCTATCGGCTGGGTCTCAGGTGGGCTACCAGCGCCGTTTCGCGATGATGCCTATCTGGTGGAGTTTGTCTCTGCCGATGAAGTGCGCATCCTTGCCTATATGGACGGATTTGGTCGGGTGTTCACGGCGGTTGAGCCGGTGGAGGCCCCACCGGCGCGGCCTGCTGCCGTGGAGTTTGAGCGCACGGATGAAGGCCCTGAGGGCGGAGATGTTACCGGCATTGTCTGGGTGCGCGATGTAGCCTTTGATCCCCAAGCAGATTTACGGCCGGTAGCGCGGTTTACCCGCATCAATCGGCGCTATCGCATCTATGATGGGTGGTACGACTTTTCCTCGGTACAGGATTCCGATACCTACTTTGATGCCTTGGCCCGCGCCTATTTAGCCTTTGTCTTCCGGGCGGCGGTGCTGGATGCGCCGGTGCCTTCGTTGGGCTTGGACACACTATGGAACCTGCTTTCGGTTTCTCATGCCCTGCGGGGTCTTCGTGCGGCGCTCCTTATGATTGACCGGGCGGAATCGGATCCTGCACTGCGGGTCCCTGCCTTGGTGCGCCTCTTTGGCCGCTGGCTTCATGAGGCGGGCTTTACTGATGAGACTAGTCGTCTGCTACTCCGAGGGATAACCGATGAGGAGACTGGTCCGGTGCGCTTGGTGCGTACCCGTCGTTATGCCAATACCTACTATCTCTCTCGTGAAGAAGGCTCGGAGGGCATAGGCGAGCAATTCCTGTGGCAAGTAGAGGCTGCACTGAATCGGCTGTTGCTCGTGTCTGAGCAACTGGGGGAAGAAGCGGCTCGTGCTGATGAAGCCCAATGTTTGGCCTGTGACGCGGCGATTCGCCAAAGCTTTGCTGCCCAGCTCTTGGGCTCTGAGGCCAAAGAGACTTTCTTTTCTGAAGAAGAAGGAGAGGCTCAAGAAGCCCGCGAAGCCCTGGAAGAGATTCAGGCGCTTTGGAACCGTGGGGCTGCACCGGATCGGGCTGCCCATCAAGAGGCCCTCGAAGCAGGAAGCGAAGTGGATGGCGAATGGCGTTTGCGAGTGGCCCTCGGAAGCACCATGGAAAACTTGCGGCTCCCGTTCCGCTTTCAAGGGGTGTTCCAGGTTGACGTCCAGGCGCCCGGGGTGGCAGCCTTTGACTTAGTGGTGCCTAATGCGGCCATGATGGCTGCCTTTGAAGAAGATGCGTCCGCGCGAGAGCCTGGGGAGCAGGAGGCATTTCGTTATGGGTTGCAGCTGGCGATTGCTCTCGCTGATGCCGCTTTTGAGGCTAACCCGGGTATCGCGTCGGTGGCGGTAAAGGCTACACCGTTAGCCACCGCGTCTGAGCCGGTGGGAGCTCTTGGTGACGAGAGCGACACCGACGACGGCTGGATTGAAGCGCTTTTGACCGAGCCGGTAGCTGAGGACCCGACCCCCCTGTTTGCGGTAACTTTTGAGCGCTCGCTGTTCATGGCGGGTTGTGTGCCGGCTGCGCTCACCGATCCTGGGGAGTTGTTTGCTCTATGTCAGGGAAAGGCGGGGGACGAGGCGGCAGAGGTGGGCGCCTTCGATTTACTGGAGACACGTCCGGTTACGCGGCTGCGCGCCATGGCGCCAGAGGTGGAAGATGCGCCCTTGGATTGGTTGCAACGGGCAGCCTTGGGAGCTCACAGTTCTCGGGATTTGCGCGTAGATTACGATGCGGCAGTCCAAGAAGCGGCTCGCACCTTGGCCCAAACCCTTTCAACGTTAACTACTACTCAAGAGGCCATTCCGCTCATTCGCGAAGTAGAAGAATCGGCAGACAATCCCTTGGTCTATCAGGGATGCACGCGCCTCATGACGGCTCTAACCCAAGGAGAGGCCGATATTGCTGATCCGGCTTCTATCGAGCGAGCCTTTGTGGGAGTGGATCCGCTGGAGGAAGCCTTGGAGCGCGCCCGGTTGGTAGCGGGGGAGGATCCCCAGCGAGCAGCCGATATCCTGGCTGAGGCCATTGATGAGTCGGAGCGTTCGGGGCGATTCTTAGATACCGGAGAAGCGGTCCATCGGATGTTTGATTCCTATGTGGGTCGGTTGCAATACAACCTGGTCTATGGCCGAGATGGACGCAAAGTGGAGCTGTTGCCACCTTCGCTCATCATCGACTACCTGGATGTGGTGGACTTGCTCGACGATTCCTTCCATCGCTCGGAAGTGGCGGTGGCCTACGGGGTGCGCTGCACGCAAATGGCGCCTACGTTCCCCACCGCCTATTTGCGTTGCGCCCGGGTCTATATGTTGGTAGGAGACCTCGATAATGCGGCACGGTTGCTTCTTGCCTGCTTGTCCTTTGCGGTTTCGCCTGATGAGATTGCCCAGGCCTACTATCAACTGGCCTATGTCGAGTGGAAAGCGGGACGCCCGCGGGAAGGCTTGGCCTGCTATTGCAAATCCATCATGACATCCATGGCCTTTGCAGGACAATCCTCCATCGAGCTTCATGAGCTTATGCGTGAAAACAACCTGGACCCTCCGCGACCGGACCAGGTGAACAGCATTTTGGAAGCCGTGGGCATTCCGGTGGCACCGGTGGCCGAGCGGCTCTCAGAAGTGCAAGGAGCGCTTCGGGCTGCGGTAGACGCAAACCTTTTTGGGCCCGCTCGCGCTTTTTTGATAACTCTGCTTCGCGTTCAGCCCGATGATGCATTGGTAAATGTTCTGCGATCCTTGGAGCAAGTACTAAAGACTACGGCCCAAGATCGCCAATGAGCCTTGATGCTCGTTGCTACAATAGAACCCCGTGGTGGAGGCTTCGCTTCTGCCTCATCAACAAATGGTATTCGTAAGAAAGAAGGAGTCATGGCCATTCAGTCCCCCGAAGGCACCCGAGATCTATTACCTGACGAGGCGCTTTTCTGGTCGCACTTTAAATCCTGCGCCGAAGACGTGTTTGGCTGCTATGGGTATCTTCCCATCGACACTCCGATCATTGAGCAGACTGAGTTGTTTGTACGGGGCATTGGCGAGGCCACCGATGTGGTTTCCAAAGAAATGTTCACGGCTATTTCTGGCGAAAACCTCAAGAAGCTGTTAGAGGGCGGGTCCCTTAAGGCGAAGAGCCGTCTTTCTCTGCGGCCCGAAGGGACGGCGGGGGTCGTGCGCGCTGTGGTGCAGCATGACTTGGTGCCCCAGGGCGCTGCTCCGGCAAAGCTCATGTATGCGGGTCCTATGTTTCGGGCCGAGCGTCCCCAAAAAGGACGTCAGCGTCAGTTCAATCAAATTGGCGTGGAATGCTTGGGAGCCGAAGAACCCACCGTCGATGCCGAAGCCATCATTATGCTCATGCGTTTCTTCGTCAAAATGGGCATCCCTCAAGAGTCCATGGTGCTGCTAGTAAATTCGATGGGCTGCGAAGCCTGTCGTCCGGCCTATCGGGACCAGGTGCGCGCTTATATGAATGAGCATGCCGATGAGCTTTGTGAAACCTGCATGACCCGGGCTGAACTTAATCCATTGCGTGCCTTTGACTGCAAGAACGAGCGCTGCGCCGCCATTATGGCTGATGCCCCCAAGATTACCGACCATCTTTGCGACGACTGTCGGGAGCATTATGAGGCGGTGCTCAAGCTTTTGGACGGTGCGGGGATTACCTATGTCCAGGATCCGACCCTCGTGCGTGGATTGGACTACTACACGCGCACCGTGTTTGAGGTGCAAGTGACCGATGGTTTAGGGTCTCAGAATGCCATCGGCGGCGGTGGTCGCTACGACAAGTTGGCCGAAGAAGTGGGAGGCCGACCCACGCCGGGCTTTGGGTTTGCCCTGGGCTATGAACGTTGTGCTCTGGCCCTCCAGGCGGCGGGGGTGGAATTTCCCCAGGCGCAGCAATGCGATTTGTTTGTGGCCTGCGTGGATGACTCCTGTCGGTCTCAGGCATTTACCCTGGTGCAGGAATGTCGCGACGCGGGCTATCGCTGCGAGATGGATCATCAGCATCGAAGCTTGAAGAGTCAGTTCAAGCTGGCCGATAAACTCAATGCTCGTCGCGTAGCCATTTTGGGCCCCGATGAATTAGCGGAAGGCCGGGTCAAGTTGCGCGATATGGCTACCCATGAGGAAGCGCTCGTGGGTCTTGATGAGGTTTTGGCGGAACTGGGCCAAGCGCTTTTGTAATCTGAGGCTCGGCCGCGCGGAAGCAACGCGGACGCAACTTTCGTTCTGCAGGCAATTTACGCTCCTCCTAGAATGGTGGAACCGAGGGCCAAGCAGTGCATTACAATACATAAATCTGCGTTCAGAAGATGAGCTCTGGGCTTGATGAAAGATCGGGGCTAAGGATTTAGCAACTTCGAGGAGAATCCATCTATGGAAGACTTTCGCAATGAATATTGCATGCACACGGCCACCTGCGGCCAACTCAACGTCACCGACGTTAATCAAGAGGTGGTGTTAACGGGTTGGGCTTGGCACACCCGTGACCATGGCGGTCTGATCTTTATCGACCTGCGTGACCGTGATGGCTATACCCAAATTGTGGTTGACCCCGATTGCGTTTCCGAGGAAGACTTCCATAAGGCCGAGCATCTGGGCCGCGAATATGTACTCAAGGTAGCCGGGCGCGTTCGTGAGCGCGATCCGGAAGCCGTGAACCCCAATATGGTTACGGGCGAAATCGAAGTGCTGGCCTCTGCCATTGAGGTGCTCAATACCTCTGTTACACCGCCGTTCTCCATTGAAGATGGCATCGAGACGGACGAAACCACGCGTATGAAGTGGCGCTACCTGGATCTTCGTCGTCCGGAAATGTTGGCCGCTTTAAAATTGCGTCATACCGTGGCGCAGTCTATGCGCCAGGCGCTGAATGAGCGTGGCTTCTTAGAGATCGAAACGCCCATTCTGGCAAACTCGACGCCGGAAGGCGCTCGTGACTACATCGTGCCGAGCCGTCCCAATCCGGGCAACTTCTATGCGCTGCCCCAAAGCCCGCAGCAATTCAAGCAGATGCTGATGGTGGGTGGCGTTGAGCGCTATTACCAAATTGCCCGCTGCTTCCGCGACGAAGACTTGCGTGCCGACCGTCAACCGGAGTTTACGCAGGTAGACATTGAGATGTCCTTCGTTCAGGGCGACGACGTTATGGACATGATGGAAGGGGTTATGGCTGAAACCTTGAGCGCGGTAGGCGTGACGGAAGTCACCTTCCCCTTGCAGCGTATGCAATATTCTGAGGCCATGGATAAATATGGCAACGATCGTCCCGATGTGCGTTTTGGCATGCTCCTTCACGACATCACCGACATCGTAAAGGATACCGGCTTTAAGGTATTTGCCTCTGTGGCCCAATCCGGTGGTGTGGTGAAAGCCATTAACGCTAAGGGTGCTGGCGACTGGAGTCGTGGTGAAGTAGAGAAGCTGGCCTCCATTGCTGAAGCCAATGGTGCTAAGGGCATGGCTTGGGTTGCATTTACCACCGATGGTCAAGAGAAGAGCCCCATCAAGAAGTTCTTCACCGATGAGGAATGGGCCCAGCTGAAGGCCGAAATGGAAGTAGAGCCGGGTGACCTGCTGCTGTTTGCTGCCGACAAGCCGGCCATTGCCAATGCCGTACTTTCGGCGCTGCGTCTTCACATGGCTGACGTGTTGGATATCCCGCGTGAAGGCCATTCCCTGTTGTGGGTCGTGAACTTCCCGATGTTCCGCTATGACGAAGACGAAAAGAAGTATGCCGCAGAGCATCATCCCTTTACCTTGGTGCGTGACGAGGACTGGGACGGACTGGAAGAGCATCCGCTTGAGGCCGGTAGCTACAGCTACGACTTAGTCATGGACGGCTTTGAAGTAGGTGGCGGTACCATTCGTATTCACAATGCCGAAGAGCAGCGTCGTATTCTGCGTATTGTGGGTCTTACGGACGAAGAGATCGACCATAAGTTTGGTCACCTCATTCGTGCTCTTGAGTTGGGCGCTCCGCCTCATGGTGGTATCGCTTTGGGTCTTGACCGCCTGGTGATGCTCCTTGGTCACAAGAGTTCAATTCGCGACGTCATTGCATTCCCGAAGACTTCTTCAGCCTCCGATCCTATGACGGGTGCTCCCTCGGAAGTTACGGCGCGCCAGCTCAAAGAAGTGAGCTTGCGTCCCCTGTAATGAGACAGCCAACCGTCTGACTCGTCTCACGTTGTGAAAGAAATTTCGAGCGCCCACAACACGTTGCTGTGGGCGCTTTGTACTATCGAAGATGATTTACTCCCTTGGCGGGGAATAGCTTGTACCGATAAAGGAGTTCACGCTATGGCGTTAGAAAAAGAGGATCTTGGCGCGCTGAGCCCTGATGCGCTTACCCCGGCTGCTACCGAGGCGAAGGTGGAAGCGGTGGCGCAAACGAAGGCAGCCATGCCCTTTGGTAAGTGCTTCGTGTCTGCTCTCTTGGCTGGTGCCTTTATCGGCTTTGGCGGTATGTACTTCATGGTGTTCTTAGGCGACCCCACGCTTCCCTTTGGCGTCCAGCGCGTCGTGGGGGGCTTGTGCTTCTGCCTGGGACTCGTGCTCGTCCTCTGCTGTGGCGCCGAACTCTTCACCGGGAACATTCTCATGCTTTGTGGGAAGGCATCAAAACGGGTTACCTGGGCCGGCGTGCTGCGGAATTGGGCTATCGTCTGGCTGGGTAATTTGGTTGGTGCATTGCTGGCGTTGACCCTGGTCTATCTCACGGATCTTCAGGCCATGAATGGCGGGGCCGTGGGGGAGGCCTTTGTTTCTGTCGCCGCGGGCAAAGTAAATCTTGATCCCACAACCCTGTTCTTCAAAGCCATTATGTGCAACGTATTGGTGTGCTTGGCGGTATGGATTGGTTTTGCCGGCAAGACAATTGTGGACAAGGTGGTGGGCATCTTGTTGCCCATCTCTGCCTTCGTTGCCTGCGGGTTTGAGCACGTTGTTGCAAACATGTTCTTCCTGCCCATGGGGCTGTTGTTGAACAGTACGGGCTTTGGGGCACTAGGTGCCATTACTGCGGGAGGCATCTTCTATAACATCGCTCTTGCCACCGTGGGAAATATCCTAGGCGGCGCCTTGGTGGCGTTGGCCTACTGGTATGTGTACCACAAGAAGGCGGCCTAAGGAGCTTGTGAGCTGCTGGGGGCACCCAGGGCAGCCGAGCGCTATCGCGGGCCTAGGAGCCTGGACTCGTCTGTCCAGCTACGCGTCCCAACCGTGCAACCACGCGCCCCAACCACGTGCCTATCATCTCCGCTGTCTCATTTCGCGGTTCCCTCTTGGATTTTTGTTGCCCTTCTCAGGGAATAGGCTTGGGTTCTCTACAATACAAGGAATTGACGACTCAAGAGAGAGGGCCCTATGTACGCAAAGCTGGTGGCTCAAACCGCGAAAATTAATCAGCAGTTGGCCCGCTATGGGGTGAAGTTTGGCATCTATAAAGACGGCACGTTTCAGGAGCGTCTCTTTCCCTTTGATGCGGTGCCGCGCGTCATAGATCACGAAACCTGGGAGTAGCTGGAGCGCGGTCTGATTCAGCGGGTCGATGCCCTCAACGCCTACCTGCGTGATATCTATGGACCGGCAAATATCATTAAAGATGGCATTATTCCCGAAGCCTTCGCCTATGGATCTTCGGGCTATTTGCCTCAGTGCCAGGGCATTGTGCCGTCCAAGGGCATTTACTCTCACATCTCGGGTATCGATTTGGTGGAGGGTAAAGACGGCATCTGGTATGTGCTCGAAGACAACCTGCGCATTCCCTCGGGTGCTTCCTATCCGTTGGTGGCACGAACGCTCTGTCGTCGCTGCGATGCAATGACGTTCCGGGAAATTCCGTTGGTGGATAACCGCCGCTACGGCGAGCAGCTTAAGGCTGTCATTGATTACGTCAACTGCGGCGGTATCAATGTAGTGCTCACGCCGGGACGCTATAACGCGGCTTATTTCGAGCATGCCTATCTCGCGGAAAAGATTGGTGCTGTTCTGGCCGAACCCCACGAGTTGTTTGTGGATGGGGAAGTGGTTTACTACCGCGACTCGACGCAAAATGCTCGGGTGGGAGCCATCTATCGTCGTCTCTCTGATGAATATCTGGATCCGCTCTGCTTTCTGCCCGATAGCCTTATTGGGGTACCCAATCTGATGGCCGCCTATCGCGCGGGCAATGTGGCTATTGTGAATGCGCCGGGCAATGGAGCAGCCGATGACAAAGGCATCTATTACTTCGTTCCCAAAATGGTGGAGTACTACTTAGGCGAAGAAGCGCTGCTGCAAAATGCGCCCACCTATCTTCCCTACTTCGAAGAAGATATGGCTTATTTGCTGGACAATGCAGAACGCCTCGTAATTAAGGATGTGGCCGAGGCGGGTGGCTACGGCGTGGTGTTTGGTAGCGAGCTCAGCCCTGAGGCTCTGGCAGATCTCAAGGCGCTCATTCAGAAAGAGCCGCGCCGGTTTATTGCCCAAGAAGTAGTGGACTTCAAGTGTCTCGATACCTGGATTGATGGGCAGATGGTGCCGCGCAAAGCGGACCTGCGTGCCTTTGTGTTGTCTGGCGAAACCACCACGGTCTGGCCCAGTGGTCTCACCCGCTATGCGCGGGAAGAAGGGTCCAGCGTTGTTAATTCATCTCAAGGAGGAGGGTTCAAAGACACATGGGTTCTCTCTCGCTAGAACGGGTTGAGCGTCTGCTTTGGCTGGGACGCTATGTGGAGCGCAGCTATACCACGCTGCAATTTATCTTGGTTACTTATGATGCTGCCCTGGACTCCACCGAGGGCAATTGGAAGGGCCAGCTCGAGGAGTTGGGCTTCGTGCAAGGTGAAGAAGATCCCATCGAGTTCTTTCACGCCTGTCTGTTTAGTCCTAGCTTAGAAGGGTCGGTGCGTCGCTCTATGGAGGCGGCTTACGACAATGCTGTGGTGCTACGTGATGTCATCGGCACGGAGTCGGCGGCCTATATTCAGATGGCAGTGAACGAGATCGAAACGGCGGAGTATTCGGACGCACCGCTTTTAGACCTCCAGGCACTCACCGACGATATCATGGCCTTCAAAGGAAGCTGTGACGACTACATAATCAACGATGCCGCCCGCAATATCATTAAATGCGGCTTCTCCATTGAGCGTATCGACCTCTATGCCCGGCTCAATTATCACCTGCAAGATCTTCGCCGCGAAACCCAGAAGCTGGCTGGTCGCATTGATCGCACGGGGTTGGTCTATGACCGAGCGGCCTTTAAGGAGCTCATTGATGAAGTGTTTTCTCCCCGGTTCCCCGAAGATACCACCTACGAGGAATTGGGTCGTATTTTGGAGCTGACATCGCGGGTGTTCTAAGGCCTGCCAGCAGGGGACAATAACCGCAGACATCCCCTCAAATCTTGCAAGGTCGCAGCCCGGAAACACGGACACCTAAGACCCAATCAGAGAGCGAATCTAATTCACCATGCAGATATTGACCTATATATTCGAAACGGAACTCAGCTTCAGTGATCCGGTCAAGGATCACAGCTTTGTTCTGCGTTGTCTGCCAAAACCAACGTCCACTCAAAAGGTGATGGAGTCTCAAGTGTTCACCTGGCCGCGCATTCCCTTAACGGAACAGGTGGATGGTTTTGGGAACCGCTTGGTGGTAGGTCGATGTCCGCAGCGGCACCATCGCTTTAATTTCTATACCACCGGCCAAGTGATGGTGGCCCATGAGGATGCGGCGATCCGCCCAGCTCATCCTATGTATAGCCTACCCTCTCGTCTTACCCAGCCTGACGCTGCCTTAGCCCAGTTTTTGACTACGACGTTGGAGGATCATCTCGAACAAGAAGAGGAGGCGGTGGCTTCTGCGGTGTTGGCGGCCCAAGGTGCGGATGCACTCACCCTTGCCTCCGCGGACGACGAGGCGCGCACCCAATCAAGCCCCATCGACTCTCCGAAAGCCTCCGAACTTCTCGCCCAAGCGGTGGCGGCTATGATGGGCGCGCAGCCCGCGCCTAGCTCAAACGTGGACGTGGGGCACGGCCACCGGGGTACCTATGGTGGCAAACCCATTGCTCAGGACTTCTTCTCAGGAGCTTCCGAACCCCTGACTCCTGAGCGCGCGGTGGCCGCAGCTACGCGCTGGGCTACTGCCCGGGCATTGTGCCACGCGGTTTATCGACACTTCACCTATGAGCCGGGCGCTACCACCACGGCCACTACCGCTGCCGAAGCCTTTGCGCTGGGAGCGGGAGTCTGTCAGGACTATTCTCAGGTATTGATTGCACTTTGCCGCATGGCGGGAATCCCTGCGCGCTATATCACGGGTTTGATGATGGGCGAAGGAGCTACCCATGCTTGGGTGGAGATTCACGATGGAGTGCGTTGGCGGGCACTGGATCCTACCAACGACCGCATTGTAGATGACGGCTATATGCTCTTTTGTACGGGTCGTGACTTTGATGATTGCCCCATTGAGCGGGGCGTCTTTACCGGCAATGCAACTCAGACCCAGACGGTGACAGCTAAGCTCGGCGTCAACGTTCTTGATATGGGCGAAGGGGCGCGTATTGCTCCGCGCCTGGCTCCTGATGGGGGCGAGCGGGGTATAGATGTGCACCTTAACGAAGCCATCATGCAGCAATAAAGCAAACTCTGTGAGCTGCCTGTGTACTTTTGGTTTACGAAAGAGTGCTCCGCCGATGGCTCGACATGCTTTCCTATATACTGTCAAATCTACGTGTTTAGTGCTTCATGCGGGCGGGAGCGGCGCCATGTTTCGAACCTGGTCAGGTCCGGGAGGAAGCAGCCATAAGAGACCGCTGGCGAGCGCTCTCGCCTGCAGGACGCACTAAATTGATCGTAATCGATATGCCAACCTTCGGGTTGGCATTCTGATATAGAGGGAGCTTATGGGAATCATCGAGTTCTTCGTCAATCTACTTAAGGATCCGCGCGGTCAAATTGCCGCTTGGATTATTGCGCTGGGTCCTGTGTGGGTCTACACGCCGCTATTCCTCATTGTATTTGTGGAAACGGGCGTGGTGTTTTTTCCCTTCTTGCCCGGCGACTCGCTCCTCTTTGCCACTGGCGTCTTTTCTGCCGATGGGGGCGGACTGAACATTTGGGCCACGTTGCTGGTGTTCTATGCCGCCGCCATTTTGGGCAATACC
The DNA here is from genome assembly GCA_910587945.1 of uncultured Parvibacter sp. Classification (GTDB taxonomy): domain Bacteria; phylum Actinomycetota; class Coriobacteriia; order Coriobacteriales; family Eggerthellaceae; genus CAJUNI01. The sequence goes on along the minus strand of CAJUNI010000041.1, from coordinate 6,675 downwards.
TCCAATTACTGGATTGCCCGTTTCTTTGGTAAGCGCATTATCGATTCAGGGAAAGTGAAAGCACTTACCCCGGAGCGCATGGCCAAACTCGATCACTTCTTCGAGCGCTACGGTGGTCTCACGATTATCATCACGCGCTTTATGCCGTTCTTCCGTACCTTCGCCCCCTTCATTGCGGGCACGGGCCATATGAACTTCGCGAAGTTCACGTTCTTTAATGTTATCGGCGGTGTGAGTTGGGTAAGCCTCTTTGTGCTGGTGGGCTACTTCTTTGGAGGGGTTCCCTTTGTTCAGGAGCACTTCGAAATCATTGTCATTGGCATTGTGCTTGTATCGGTGGCGCCAGCCTTCATTGGCGTGATCAAGACGGCCATGAATAGCCGCAAAGCCAAAGAAGGCGATCCGGTGGCTCAGGCCGAAGAGAAAGTTTTGCAGGCCGAACTCGAGCGTGACGTAGTGCGAGAAGAAGCATTGCGCGCTTCTGTGAAAGCCGAAAACGAAGCACGGGCGGAAGCTGCTGCCCAGAAAGCTGCCCGAGAAGCTCAACACGCTCAAGAGCAAGCGGACAAAGCGCGGGCCGCAGCGGATAAAATGAAGGAAGACCAACAACGGTCAACCCCAGAAGCTACTTCCGTCTCCTCCCATGGCGTCTCCGAGGATGCCCCCGATGATGGACAGGACGGCGCAGACAAGGAGGCATAAAGCCCATGGCTGAGGCGCTCTATCGCAAATATCGTCCCCAAGTGTTTGGGGAAATGGTCGGCCAAGAGCATATTGAGCGCACGCTCAAAAACGCCATTGAGCAGGACAAGGTCAGCCATGCCTATTTGTTTACGGGCCCTCGCGGGACGGGTAAAACAACCACAGCACGTTTGCTGGCCAAGGCACTCCTTTGCGAGCAAGGTCCCACGGCAGAGCCCGATGGCACCTGTGAAGACTGCGAACTCATAGCCAATGGCGAACATCCTGATGTGAATGAACTGGACGCGGCTAGTCGCACCGGTGTAGACAATGTGCGCGAAGAGATCATTGGACGCGTGCAATATGCGCCCACCCGCGGTCGCTACAAGATTTATATCATCGACGAGGTTCACATGCTCACCAATGCAGCGTTTAATGCGCTGCTCAAAACCTTGGAAGAACCGCCGTCCCATGTGGTGTTTATTCTGGCCACCACGGATCCGCAAAAAGTGCCGGCCACCATCCAATCTCGTTGCCAGCGATTTGATTTCCATCGTATTGGTGATGAGGGCATAGTGGATCGACTTGCGGCTATTTGCACTGCTGAAGAGGTGGACTATGAGCGCGACGCCCTCGAGCTGATTGCTCATAAAGCCGAGGGCGGCATGCGTAATGCCCTGACCTCCTTGGAACAATTGATTGCCTTTGGCGAAGGTCACGTCACGCTGGAACTCGCCGAGCGCATGCTCGGGTCTATTGACGTGAGTTCTCTAGCATCGCTCATTAGTTTTGTGGGAAAACGAGATGCGGCGGCTTGCTTCCAATGGACGGCCGATATGGTCGAGACTGGTGTGGATCTTGCCTCCTTTACCCGTGATTTCGCCGAGCGCGTGCGCAATCTCTACGTGCTTTCCTTAACCGATGGTCGAGCGGCTTTGGGGATTTCGGAAGGCCAGCGCGCCGAGCTCGTGCAAGAGCTGGACTTATTTGGTCCCGATCGACTCGCGCGCATGCTGGGAGTGCTGGGGGATTTGTCCGCTGAACTGCGCACCTCTACTAACCAGCGACTGTCCTTTGAAATTGCCTTGACGCGCTTAGTGCGTCCGGATTCTGACTTGACGCTCGCGGCACTGGCGGAGCGTATTGAGACCCTCGAGCGCCAGCCGAGGGGTCCGATGGATGTCGCGAGTTACGCAAGCGCGGCGGGACAGGCGTCCCTGGTAGGAGCACCGGCTGGAGAACAGAGCGGGGTAGTCCCTGGCTTAGGCACACCGGCGCAGGCAGTGGTGCCGGCTGCGGTGGTGGAAGCTGCAGAGGCTCAGGCAGCTGCTCCTACCGCTACCCCGAACGCGACATCTGCCGTGACTAGTCCAGAGTCCCCGGGTGGAATCGAAGGTGCCGGGACTCAGGCAACAGGAGCTCAGCCGGCAACAACTCAGGCTTCTACCGCCGTCCCTGTAACAACCACGGGGGAGACGGGGCCCGCAGCTACTTCAGCGTCGACTGCCGTCTCTGCCGCGGGAGCTGCTCCGTTAGCAACGGAGGCAATGCCGGCCTCTTCGGTAGTAGCGCCCGGCCATTTGGCCGAGTCGGTGCGTCAAAGTTTTGGCAATCCCGCTGCACTGCAGCGCACTTGGAAGGCTATCTTGGGGAAAGTGCGTGCCGCTTCTGCCGCCTCAGGGGTGCTCTTTTTGGATACGCGCTTGGGCTATGATCCGGCAACGGAAAGCCTTTTGGTTACGTTCTCAACCGGTGCCACCTTTGCCTATAAGTCAGCTCAGAGCGCCAACACCCGCGAGGTGCTAGCAAAGGCCATTGCTGAGGTCTGTGGTGCGGCCATTCCCTTCACTTATATTATGGAGGGCGAAGAGGGGGCAGCACCCAGTGCTGGGTTTGCAGGTGTCGCTGCTGATCGGGGGCCAGCGTCTCGTGCGGGTTTCGCAAGCGCTCCGGTTGAGTCGCCCGTTGCTACCCCAGCGTCAGAGCTGCAGTCGCCCGTTGCCGCTCCGGCTGTCTCAGCGCAGCAATCGTCGATCCCGGCGGAGACTGCTGCGCCGTCAAGTTCCGCTCCCGCGACCTCGACGCCGACAGCGGATGCCGACTCACCGGTGGCGGCCGCAACGGCAGCATCAGGTGCGCCGGTTTCTTCTACGGGAGAGCCCTTGCCCGTGCCGCCGGATACTTCAACGGGGGCAACGCCTTCGTTCCCTGAAACTCCGGATGGAGTCATTGAAGAAACAGTACCAGTGGATATCTATGACGAAGAGCCCCAGACTGCTCCTTGGGAGGAACCGCCCGGAGCCTCGTCCTCTTCAGTGGAGACCGCGCCCTGGGAAGCACCACCGTCTATGGCTGCACAGCCCCAGGAGACCGCGCCTTGGGAAGAGTCCTCGTCGTCAGCCGCTGTTTCGTCCACAGATCCTGCTCAATTGGCAGAGATGGAAGCAACCCTGAGTGCAACCTTTGGAGATGGGATAACATTCACCGAAGTCACTGAATAAAAGAAACGTGGGTTAGAAAAGCGAAAGGGAGACAACTCATGGATATGAAGAAAATGATGAAGCAGGCGCAGAAGATGCAGATGGAAGCTGCGCGCGCTCAAGAAGAAATTGCCGCGATGGAATTCGAGGCTACGGTCGGTGGCGGCATGGTAAAGGCCGTGGTGACGGGGGATATGACCGTCAAATCCGTAACCATTGATCCTGAGGCCATTGACCCTGAGGACACGGAGATGCTCGAAGACATGGTAGTGGCCGCCTTGAACGAAGCCCTGCGCAGTGCCTCCGATACCACGAATCAGCGCATGAATGCCGTCATGGGCGGCATGAAGATCCCGGGTTTGATGTAATCCATGGAATCAGCTCCCGCTATTCGAATTCTCTTAGATGAGCTTGAGCGACTCCCAGGTATTGGCCCGAAGTCGGCTCAGCGGATGGCCTATTGGATCCTTAATGCTGATACAGCTACGGCATTGCGCCTCGCTCAAGCGATTACCGATGTTAAGCAGCAGGTGCGGTTTTGCAGCCGCTGCTTTAATTACGCTGAAGAGGACTATTGCGAAATCTGCAGTAGTCCTAAGCGTGATCAAACGGTGCTTTGTGTCGTAAGCGAGCCGCGAGACATTCCTCCCATCGAACGTACCGGAGCCTATAACGGTCTCTATCATGTGCTGGGAGGCGCGCTCGCGCCCATGGATGGCATCGGCCCCAATGATTTGCGCATTGCCGAATTGATGAGCCGGTTGGGCAGCGAAGCTATTCAGGAAGTGGTTATTGCCACAAACCCCAATATCGAAGGGGAAACTACGGCTGCCTATCTTGCTCGCTTGATTAAACCGCTCGATATTACGGTCACGCGTCCTGCTTCGGGGCTTCCCGTAGGAGGCGACTTGGAGTTTGTGGATGAGGTGACGCTGGGTCGTGCGTTAGAGGGGCGACGTCCTTTGTAAGAAACTCGGGACAGTTCGCGTTCTGTCCTTGGGTAGGGGAAGGTTCGCATCCCGGAGACGAGGGTAACGCCGGCTAGACGGGAAAGCCCTCTATTTGGCCTGTGGGGAGCCCGAGGAGTCTTGGGATCCCGCCGGCAATAGGCCCCAGAAAAGCAAACAACCCGTGCATCGCACGGGCTGTTTTACCAGCTGAATAGAAGGCTCTGTCCCCTCCAAAAACAGAACTCCGCTTCGCTGGAGAGAAATGTTCAAGAGAACAAATTCGCTATTGCGAAATCAAAGTATATCAGGATGACAACGAAACGCAAACAACATTTCTTGGTTTCCGAAATTCGTTATCTTCTTCAGCTCTTTTACGGGGCTTATCCTTGGCATCGGCCCAGACGAAAGTGCTGTGGGATACGGGCATAGCTGAAGCGCTTATGTTAGAGTGCTTCAGGATAAAAGGAGGCACCATGATCGATATTCCAAGCCCTGCCATTGCCATTGTTGGTCGTCACAATTCAGGAAAAACCACCCTCATTGAAAAACTGATTGCCAGCCTTGTTTCTCGAGGTCATGATGTGGGCAGCGTTAAGCATCACAGCCATCCAGGCTTCGAAATTGATTACCCGGGTAAAGATTCCTATCGCCATCGTGCTGCCGGCGCATCGGAAACCGTGATTGCCTGCCCAAACCTCATGGCACGCATTAAAGATATCGACGAAGAACCCGAGTGCAGTGAGATTCTGCGCACCATGCCCGGTCATGACATTGTCGTTGTGGAGGGCTACCGCAAGAGCGGGTTGCCTACCATTGAACTCATGCGCGCGGGTAATAACGCCGACGAATCCGTGGCAGAGTTGTTCTTGAGTGCAGCTCAGGCGGGGGAGAAGCTCGGAGCCGATCATGTGCAGGCCTATCGCCAACGCGCGAAGGCGGCCCAGGGGCTTACCCAAGAAGAGATTCAAGACGAAGAGCATCTGGCGTCCATCGCCAATAAGCTTCCTACTGCTAATACCGTGGCGGTGGTATCCGACATTCCCGCAGCCCAAGAAGCGGCGCAACTCTACAACATTCCCTGTTTTGGCCTTGAGGATATCGATGAGCTCTCGGCGTTTTTGGAAGAGCACTATGTGCGACCCCGTATCACCGTGGTCATCCAGGCCGGAGGAGAAAGCCGGCGTATGGGACGCTCTAAGGCCACAGTGCCCTTTGCGGGACGGCCGCTCATCTGTCGTATTATTGAGCGGGTGGCGCCTGCGGCAGACGAACTCATTATTACCACCAATGAGCCGGAGAATCTCTCCTTTGTCGATGAGCTCTATCCTGAGCTGAATATTCGAAAGGTCTCCGACGCCTACGAGTATCGCGGGGCGCTTCCGGGCTTATATACCGCCTTGTCAGCAGCTCACAATCCCTATGTAGCGGTGGTTGCCTGCGATATGGTGTTTGCCAGTGCGTCCTTGGTAGTGGCCGAGTCGTTGGTGATGGCTGAGACGGGGGCCGATGTGGTAGTGCCCGTTAACAAGCATGGCTATGAGCCCTTCCATGCCCTCTATCGGCGCTCTGTCTGCTTGCCCTCTATTATTCGTGGTCTTGATAAGGGGGAGAAGCGCGCCCAAGTCATCTTTAATGATCCGGCGGTTCAGGTTGAGGAGTTCCCCCAAGAAAAAGTTTTGGAAGTGGAGCCCCATGGCGGCTGCTTCATTAACGCCAACACCCCTGATGAGCTGGCCCATCTGGAGGATTCGTTCCTCGGCAATTAAAGGGCGCCGCAAAAGCGGTGGTACCAAACGCTTGCATTGCCGGGATGCTGAATGAAAAGGAAGTTTAGATGCCTACGATCCAAGAGGTAATGGAGATTGCAGAAGCCCTGAAAGGGGCTTCGGTCCAGCCAGCGGATGATTTGTGCGTTGCGGTGCGCAATCGTAATGCAAGTTGTCGCCGTTGTGTGGAGGTATGCATAGCCAATGCCATTACCGTAGGTGCCAACGAACTGAAAGTCGATCACGGTGCCTGTGTGGGCTGTGGTGCCTGTGTGGCGGTTTGTCCCACCGAAGCGCTCATTCCGTTGAATCCGCCCGAGGCGGAGCTCGCTCAGTCCATTGCTCAAGCATCGGTGCAGGCAGAAACCATGGCGGTGTTTGCCTGCGCGCGGATGGCGGCACGAAATCTTGGTGACCCTGATAAGTATGCGCTGGTTCCTTGTCTGGGGCGCATCGATGTGGCGCTTTTGGCTGCCTTAGCTTCCCATGGCTTCGATGACATAGTGCTCGTGGATGGTACCTGTGCGACCTGTAAATACGGAGCGGTGGACCCGGTCATTGATGCCACGGTTGATACGGCTTGTACGTTGTTGGAGTCCCAAGATTCCACGGCCATCATTACGCGCAGTAATGAATTCCCCCCTGAAGTGCTCGACGAAGCGGGAAAAGCTGTGGGCCGGGCGCGACGGGGATTTATTACTGACGCCGCTAGTCAGGCGCGCGAAGCTGCTATGGTGGCCGCACAAAAAACCATCGCCCAAAAGTTGGGGGCGACGTCAGACGATGGGGTAAAAACCC
>CAJUNI010000040.1 GCA_910587945.1 uncultured Parvibacter sp. | reverse complement strand
GGATTGCGGCGTGCGACCGTGAAGGAAATCTCCGACCCGCTCAGCAGGGGCATTCCACGGCTGCCCTTCTTGGGCTCCTCGCTCATAGGCTCGCTGCTCAAGCTCCCGCTGAAACGCAACCGCCGCCAGAGGATCTTCGCCTGGAATGTCTTCAGGGCGCACCTCCACCAGCAGGGCACTATTGGCGTTTTCCCCATCCCGCCGATAGTTGCTGCCGATGCCGCCGGAACGACCACACCGCCCGGACACATGCAAAAGCTATAGACGCCGCGACCGTCCTGGGTGTGAACCGCCACCTTATAATCAGCCGCGCCCAATGCCTCATGACCCGCCGCCGAACCATATTGCATCCGATTGATAGCATCTTGAGTGTGCTCAATGCGCACCCCGACCGCAAAGGGCTTCCGGCTTAACGGAACCCCCAGATCTTGAAGCATTGAAAAGGTATCCCGCGCCGAATGACCACAGGCCAGCACCACCGACGACGTCTTTCGCGCCCAAGATTGCCCATGGACAAGATCGGTGATCACCGCCTCACAAACAGAGCCCCTCGGAGAAAACACCAGGCGATCAAGATGATGATGGAAGGCGACCCTGCCTCCAGCTTCCTCAATTTGTTGGCGAATAGCTTTGACTGCATCCCCCAGGCGATCGGTACCAATATGAGGCTTCGCATCCACCAGTATTTCTTCCGGCGCCCCCGCCTCTACCAAGAGCTGAAGCACCTGGCGAATGTGAGGACTTTTTATGCCGGTATTGAGCTTGCCATCGGAGAAGGTGCCTGCTCCCCCTTCGCCAAACTGTACATTGCTATAGAGGTCGAGTTCGGCCCCTTGCTCAAAGGCCTCCACCGCTGACCGCCGCTCATCCACTGCAGCACCCTGCTCAATAAGCAGCGGCTTAAGTCCCGCCTGGGCTAATACCCAGGCACAAAAGAGCCCTGCCGGACCCGCTCCCACCACCAAGGGACGAGGGATCGACAATGTTGCTTGGAGCCCCCCACAATCGGGTATCTCAAGGGGCTCGGGTGCTTTATAGGGAGTCAGACGCAGAGCCGAGGGGATGGTTGCGGCCCCGTCTTCAGCAAGGGTTATGGCAACCGTAGCCGTGAAATGAACATCCTGTTTGTGCCGCGCATCCACGGAGCGTCGCCGCAACTGAGCTGAAGCAATCGTCTGAGGAGCAAGCCCCAGTTGGGCCGCCACCAATGCGCGCAGAAGAGAAGAATCTTGCAACAAGCCCTCCCGTTCAAGGGCAACAGACTCATCGAGACTCAGGCGCAGCCCTGACACCAACCACTGAGAGCCCGCCGCAAGGGTTTGCTGAGTGCGGGGTTTCTTATGGGAAGCCGCCCGCCGTCCCCGCGTCGGTGATGCGGCCCGTCTTGTAGGTTTGCTTGAGTTTGTCGACCTCTTACGCGTCATTACATCCAGCCTCTTTTACCCCACGCACCACCGCATTCGCACCAGCCAGAAAGCCACTTATCCAGGCCCAATGCAAGTTATAGCCACCACAGGGCGCATCCACATCCAGGGCCTCTCCGGCTCCATAGAGTCCCGGAGCGTTTATGCAAGCTAAGGTTTCAGGATCAAAGCTTTCCACCGCGCAGCCGCCCCGATGGACTTGGCAGAGAGCCTCATCACCAATGCCCACAACCTCAAAGCCAAAGCTTTTCAAGCGCTTGGCCACCAATGGAAGCTGAACGGGATCGACAGGTTCTTCCCTCTTCAGGCGAAGGGTTTCTAAGAGTGCACCGGCCACGTCTTCTAACAACATGCCCCGCAGCAGGGCATCATAGGTCACCACCCTATTGCCAGCGGCGGCCTCCTCACTCAGGCCACCATCGCACAATGCGTGATAGCGCTCCTGGAGCCAGTGCTCCAAATCCGCCTGGTCAAGGTGGGGAGCCAGATCAAGTACCAAATAATCTTGAGGCTCTGCAAAGCGAGAAAGGTTAAAGATACAAATCCCCGAGAGTCCGTAGCGCCTAAACTGCACTTCCCCTTTTTCCTGGTGCAGGGGCACACCCTTGCGCTCAAGGGTAACCTCGCAACGCACGCGAATACCATCCAGGGAACGCAAGCGTTTACCCTTACAAGCCACGGGACCTAATACGGGGCGGGGCTCCTCATAATCTACAGCAGGAGGCACCAGAGCGTCAGAAATTGTCCCACCGCAAGAAAGGATCACAGAATCAGCGCGAAGAAGTTCGCCGTCTGCCAGGGTCAAGGTCCAGGGTTTTGCTGGCGAGCTTGGCGGACGAAGCGCCACTACTTCGCTGTTACAACGTTGGGTGTAGTCAAATTCGCCCAGCGCCTCCAAGAGCACCGCGCGAACTACCTGAGCTTTATTAGCCAACGGATAGAGGCGTCCGCCACTTTCCAGGCGATCCCAGAGCCCTAGATTTGTAAAGAACTTTCGTAGGGCATGGCTCATAGCGGGACCAAGGCTGTTTAAAGGATCCCCATCACAGACGGACTCTACTTCGCATACTCGGTTGCTATCAGTTAAAAGCGGCAGCGGTTCAAGTTCACCCAGCAACCCATCGCTATGAGCAAGAAAACTACGAAAGACGACGGCCACAAAATCACTCGAATGATAGAGGCCAGGGTCGGGATCAAGATTGCCATAATTGCACCGGCCATTACCCGTCCGCAAAATTGAGCGCCCTAACTTTTCGTCGGCTTCACAAAGCGTCACGGAGAGCGGGATACCCTGGCGGCGCGCTTCTCTGAGCGCCCCTAACGCAGCACAAAGACCCGCGGCGCCCCCGCCAACAATACAAAGTCGCATCATGGAGTGCCGCTCCTTTCCGGTGTCGTTTCCCTCGAGTCTACTTTGACCTCACAAGGAGGCTTCCCGTTGTTACTCTCCTGTCGCTCCAAGAGCTCGCTTGAGATCGCAGTTATTGTCCTAGCATTATAGCGAGCCCGAGAACCTGCCGCCTGCAAACCCACCGCTTCGCTCGTGCGGCGAAAAAAAGACGGGAACCCTGCAGAGTTCCCGTCCTGTAGTCACGATCCGAGCCGCACGCTGTTAGTCAGGCTGCATCGGATTCATCCGGTCAGCCCGATGCGTTCACCCACCAACTCAGAAAAACGCTATTTGCTTTCTACCGTCGGAATCGGGGTTTCATCAGCCTCCATCAAGTTGCCGTCGTAGACATAGTGCTTGGTTTCGCGTGCAATGATGGCCGAAAGCGCCAACACTGCAATACAGTTCGGCACCGCCATAAGGGCGTTGGTGATATCGGAAATATTCCAGACTAGCTCACCGCCACCAATGCAACCCCAGAATACAAACACCAGGAAAATCAAGTAGTAGGGCTTCACGGCCTTGGAGCCAAACAGATAGGAAATAGCGCGATTGCCATAGTAGGACCAACCCAGCATCGTAGAGTAGCTAAAGCAGAGCATGCCTAAGGCCAGTACCAATGGTCCAAAGATAGGAATCGCATCAAAGGCCGCCGATGCTAAGGCAGCACCACCGGAGAACAGAGCCGTGGGATCCCCGTCAGGCAGAATTCCGCCTACGTTGTAGGCCATGGTGTTGTTATAGATGGCAATCAGATCGGGGTTAGCCAACAGTGTGGTCATGAGCATCAAGCCCGTCAGCAAACAAATGACCACGGTGTCCCAGAACGTACCGGTCATCGATACCAACGCCTGACGTGCCGGGTTACGCGTAGAGGCACTGGCCGCCACCAAGGGTGCAGAGCCCAAGCCCGATTCATTAGAGAATAAGCCGCGCTTAAAGCCATATTGCAAGGCCAGCATAATGCCTGAACCCACGGCACCACCAAAGGCCGCTTGACCGGTAAAGGCACAGGAAACAATGATGACGATAGCTTCGCCGAGGTATTGAATATTCATACCAATGATGATGAAGCAGCCCAGCACATAGAGCACCGACATGAGGGGCACGAGCTTCTCACAAACCCGAGAAATGGACTTAATACCGCCAATAATGACAATGCCTACCAAGATCACGCAAATGATGCCAATCACCCAGGTAGGAATCGGATTTCCGCCCGTAGCAGAAAGCACCAAGGAATTCTCGGAGAAGATACCAGCCAAGGAGTTGGATTGCACTGATGCGCCAATACCGAAGGAAGCGATAGCGGTGAAAAGAGCAAACAATACTGCCAACACCTTGCCGAGGGTCTTGCGCTTAAAGCCGCGCTCCAAGGCATACATTGCGCCACCTAACATGCGCCCGGCATGATCTTTGACGCGATACTTTACGGAAATGAAGGTCTCGGCATATTTGGTGGCAATACCGAAGACACCGGTAATCCACATCCAGAAGATGGCTCCGGGACCACCCAGCAGCAAGCCCGTGGCCACACCTACGATATTGCCCGTACCAATGGTGGCAGCTAATGCAGTGGTCAGAGCACCGAATTGCGAGATATCACCCGGCGCATCCGGATCCTTAGTAACAGACAGCTTAATGGCTTGGGGAATTTTCCGCTGAATAAAGCGCGTACGAACCGTCATGAATAGATGGGTGCCAATCAACAGCACAATCATGGGCCATCCCCAGACAAATCCATCAACAGCATCTACGCCCGCAGAAAATGCCTCGATAAATGATTCCATTGTTCTCTCCCCTGGCATGCGATAGTGGCCGGCGGCACTTTTGTTGACTAAAGTGCTTTGGATTATCACAGAATCCAAGCGCTTCTCTGAGATCAGCGAAGGAAATACCAGCGAACGGCGCCCCTTAACCCCAGGGCTGCGAATAGGCCAAGGCGCCTACCGAAACCTCAAAAAATGGGGGCCAAGTCCACCGTTACGGGCATAAGCTCTCCTAACAACCGTTGCAAAACAGGAGCGGGGGCATTAGAATGCCGCCCGTGAGTTCTGTTTCAGGGCGGGGTGAAATTCCCCACTGGCGGTAGACGCAAACGCGTGATGGCTAATCTATTGGGCTATCTCCTGCGTAAGTCCGCGACCCGATGGATGCTTTGCTCAAAGCCCCATCGGTGGACCCGGTCAAAGTCCGGGACCAACGGTTACAGTCCGGATGGAAGAGGCAGTCACTTTCACCGCCGGCGCCTGGTCTTAGGCGTTGGTGGCGATGGATGCCCACGTGAACTACTCACTCGGGCATACCTTCACTCTGCGGGTCGATGAAGGGTTCCCTGCTAGCAACCTTCGATCCCGCAGGAAGAAGCAGTTATGACTCCTATCCCTAAGCAGCCCACGGCGCCGCGTATCCAAGGCACGTTTGTCAATACGGACGCCTGGCCCACCCAACAATTAGCCACAATGGCTTTGCTTTGCGCCATTGGTGTGGCCCTCTCATTCATTGAATTCCCCCTCCTACCTGGTGTGACCTGGCTGAAATACGACGCGTCAGCGATGCCTGCCATGGTATGCGGCTTTGCCTTCGGGCCCAGTGCCGGGCTGGCCGTAGGGGTGGTCGGTGCCATTATTCATGGATTGCTGATGGCGGACTTCTCCGGTGCCCTCATGAACATTTTGGTGGTCCTCGGATTTGTAGGGGCCGCCGCAGCTCTCTATCAAAAGTGGCGGAGTTTTCCAGGGGCGCTCACAGGATTATTCCTTGGCATTCTGGGCACCATCGCTATGGCAATAGTGGGAAATTTGATAGTCACACCCCTTTGGTTGGGAGTACCGCTCAACGCCGTGGTGGCAATGATTATCCCTATTCTGATTCCCTTCAACGCGGCGAAGGCGCTCCTCAATGCCCTCCTTACGCTGTTAGTGTATAAATCCATTTCAAATCTCATTACCCCTCAAAAGCTACAAGTGAAGGGGCGCTAGTATGACTACTCCATCAACCTCACAAGGCTTTGCGGAGAAGGCATCTTGCTCGACTTCTGCCACTGATTCTCTCTCCGCCACCACGACGAAAGAAGAAGTCTCTCCCTCCGCTCCCGTCCTTAACACCTTTATCCGCTGCGAGGATGTGGGTTTTACCTACGACGGCAATCACTACGTGTTCAGCGACCTTAACCTAACGGTAAAAGCCGGCGAATTCTTGTGCCTGCTCGGAGGCAATGGATCCGGGAAGTCCACCCTGGCCCGTCTTGTTAATGGCCTTCTGCTCCCTGATGCGGGCATGGTCTACACCTTTGAGCGCTCCACCTCAGATCGAGACCAGCTGTTCTTTATTCGTTCCAACGCGGGGCTCGTATTCCAGAATCCCGATGACCAATTAGTGGCTTCTATCGTTGAAAATGATGTGGCCTTTGGCCCTGAGAATCTCGGTATTCCGAATCCTGAGCTACGCAACCGCGTTGACGGCGCCCTCAAAACGGTGGGGCTGAGCGACTTTGCGCTCCGGGAAACCAATGCCCTCTCCGGTGGGCAAAAACAGCGGGTTGCCATTGCAGGCGCGCTTGCCCTGGACCCAGCCCTCTTAATCCTCGACGAAGCCAGCGCTATGCTCGACCCCCGAGGACGCCAGGGTTTAATGGAGCTTTGTAAAGAGCTTCACGGGCAAGGGATGACCATTGTAATGATCACCCATTTTATGGAAGAAGCTGCCCAAGCGGATCGGGTCGTGGTCTTGCATCAGGGCACCATCGTCCAAGACGGGACACCCCAAACCGTTCTGTCTCAGGAGTCTGTGCTTGAGTCGCTCGGTCTTGACGTGCCTTTTGCTGCGTCCTTTAGCCAGCGACTCCGCGCAGCTGGTGTCTCGCTCGAGTCCTGCGTAGAAACCAACAAGCTTACCGAGCAACTCCTTGCGCGGGGGGTCGCCTTGGGGTTCACTCCCGACGGCACCCTAACCCCGGGCTCTGCCACAGACTTAGCTCCCATGCCTCCCACCCAGGCGGCCATCGAGCAGAGCCTTCTCGGTTTTGAAAATGTGAGCTTCTCCTACAGCAGCCCACAATCCTCCAAGCGCAAAACCAAGCGCGCTTCCCGCAACACTTCCCCCGCTGAGCCCTCGGCTGCCTGGGGCGGCGATGCTTCTAATCCCTGGGCCTTGCGTTCGATCTCATTGGCAATCCAAGAAGGCGAATTCTTAGGCATTGCGGGTCATACCGGATCTGGCAAGAGTACGCTCATTTCCCTACTGAATGGCTTGGCAAAGCCAACAGAAGGCACCGTTTATTTCCGCGGCCAATCACTCCAAGATAAAGCGGTCGCCCTCGAAGCTCGCAAAGCCATCGGTGTGGTATTCCAATACCCAGAGCGTCAATTATTTGCCGCCACCGTCTATGATGATGTGGCCTTTGGACCGCGCCAGCAAAAGCTTTCCCCGGAAGAAGTTGAGGCTCGTGTACGTCGCGCCTTAGAGCTGGTAGAAGTTCCCTTCGACGACGTCTACGCGAAAAGCCCCTTTGCTCTGTCCGGAGGCCAACAACGCCGCGTAGCCATGGCAGGCATTTTGGCTATGAGACCAGAAGTGCTCGTGCTGGATGAACCTACGGCTGGCCTTGATCCTGCAGGCCGTGAAGAAATCCTCGGACTCATCCAGCGGCTCCACGGCCAAGGTTTGACCTGCATTATGGTCTCTCACTCCATGGACGACCTTGCGCGCTACTGTACCTCACTGCTCATTCTTAACGAAGGAACTCTCTTTGCCGAGGGTTCACCCCAAGAGCTTTTCACTCATCCCGATGCGCTCCACTCCATCGGACTTGGCGTCCCTCAGGCCCAAGACCTTGCCTGGACCCTTCGTAAAGCCGGCTGGCCTATTCCCCTCGCCCTCTATGACGAGCAGCGTCTTGCTACGGTACTCCTGCCGCTTTTGACAGCCACCGAAGGAGGTGATCACCATGAGTGACGCCCTGTTTGGTCGCTATATTCCCGGCACGAGCATCATCCACGCTCTTGATCCGCGCATTAAGCTGGTTCTCTCCTTAGTTTTCATGGTAACGGTATTTGCGGCAGGCGGATGGATTGGCCTTGGACTCTGCGCCCTGCTCGTGATTGTCGGTTATCGCCTTGCCTCCATTAGCGCTCGTGAGGCACTGCGAGCCGTTGCTCCCTTACTCTTCATTGTGGTGCTGTCCGCTCTTCTGAATGTATTCTTCGTTCAAGGCGGAGAGGTCTATGTGGAGTTTGGCATTATCTGCATCAGCGAAGAGGGACTCAAAAATGCTCTTTATGTGGCTCTGCGACTGCTACTCCTCCTTATGGGTATGAGCTTAGTTACCCTCACCACCACAACGCTGGATTTAACCGAAGCTTTTGAGAAGCTCCTCGGGCCCCTCAAGGTCCTTCATGTTCCTGTCCATGAATTGGGAATGATCATGGGCATTGCGCTGCGCTATCTCCCCGTACTCTCTGAGGAGTTGCGTTCTACCTATCGCGCCCAGCTCTCCCGCGGCGCCACCTTTACCGCCAACCCGTTTCGTGGCGGTCTTACGTCTCTTACCTCGCTCATGGTTCCCCTGTTCACGGGCTCGTTTCGTCATGCTGATACCCTGGCCGAAGCCATGGAGGCTCGCTGCTATCACGGAGGCAATGGGGTAACGCGCCTCACGCCTTTGACTCTGAGTGCCCGCGATGCCTGGGCGAGTGTAGTGGTGTGCCTGGTGCTCGCCCTGGTGATTGCCCTTCAATTTTTGATTTAGACCGAACCATTAAGAGGATGACCCGTCCTACCGTCGATGAAAGGAATTTCATGGAAACCGATGCCCAAAAAATTGTGGATTACCTCACTAGTATCCCCGCCTGGTATTTAGCCACCGCCGAGAACAATCAACCTCATGTACGGCCCTTTAGTTTTGCCGCTCTTGACGAGGGTCTCATTTGGTTCGCCACCGCTACCCATAAAGATTGTTATCGGGAGATGGTAGCAAATCCAGCTGTGGAATTGACCGCTTGGAAGCCCGGAGCCGGCTGGATCATCATGCGCGGCAACGCCACATTCCCTGCCCAACAAAGTAAGCAAGTACGTCATGACGCCCGCGTGCATTTAGAGAGCTTGGGCGAATCCTATGAAGGCGATGACGACCCCCAGCTCGTACTTTTCACGCTAGATAATCCCCAAGCTTGGCTTTGTGAGATAGACGGATCCTGGAATCCCTTAACCCTTTAAGCCCGAGCTCGACATAACAAAGCGGGAGGTAAAGAGAGCCATTGAGCTTCCCTTCATCTCCCGCTTTTGCTAGCTGCTGCCCCAACGCCGATTGGATCTCGCGCGGAATATCTCGCATCTACTCGAATAGGTACAGGTCCTTTGTAGCCTGCTTAAAGTCCTCATAGACCTCAGCCGCAATGGCTTCATCCATAACGAGCTCAAAGGCACTCGGTTGGCCTTCTTCGTCAAGCTCGGTTACTTCTAAGAGCACTACCTCACCTGACGCCAAGGCAGGATTGTCTTCATCGACAGGGAAAAAGAATCCGTAGCGACGCCCTTCGTGAAGCACTAATCCCAGAAACTCTAGGGGCAGAGCATCTCCGCGCTCATCCGTCACTTCGATCGTGATGCCTTCACTCACGGGCGGACAAAAATTCTCAGCACTGCCTTCTCGAATCATGGCGACTCCTCTCAAAGCACCCCGGAGGTACCTTCTAGGCTACTTGGTCTGGGACTTCTTGTTGTTCTTGCGCGGGTTTTTAGAAACCGGACGACCTCCCTTAGGCTTTCCGGACTTCGGCGAAGAAGACGCTGCACCCTTAGACGCAGCAGCGACACTCGCGTCCTGCTCGGCCACCACTTCCGTCACAATAGCCTCTGATACCGCGGCAGCCTTCTTCTGGGCTTCCAAACGAGCCAGCGGGATTGAAGCAATGCCCTCAGAGCCAGCATGCTCAAACTCGAAGAGGCCGATCTCGGTACCATACTTCTTTTCCAACTTCGCATAGCGCGGCTCCTTGGACTTCCACATGGCGTAGAGCGGCGTTGCAATGGCAATAGAGGAATAGGAGCCTGCAACCAAGCCGATGACCATAGCGAAAGCGAAGTCCTTCAGGGTTTCGCCACCAAAGAGCAGCATAGCAAGCACCGGAATCAATGAAGTGAGCGTGGTGTTGATGGTACGGATAAACACCTGGTTCAAGGAATGGTTGGCCATCGACATAAAGGTGCAGCGGATATTCTCCCCTTGCATGTTGTCGTTAATGCGATGGAATACCACAACGGTGTCATAGAGCGAATAACCCAAGATAGTGAGCAACGCTGCAATGGTGTTGGGGTTCACTTCGCGTCCCACCAAGGCATAGATACCCATGACCAAAATGAGATCGTGGAACAGAGCGAGGATCGCCATGAGACCCATCTTGTACTCAAAGCGAATAGCAATGTAGATGATGATCAAAACAATGGACACGAGGAAGGCGATGACCGAGCTCTGAATTACGCTCACACCCCAGTCCGGGCCAATGGTGGTGACCTCAAAATCCGAAGAGGTCATACCCAGCTCGTCGGCCACAGCTGTTGCAGTAGCGGTAGCGTCTTCGGCTGAGGTTGTGGTCGTACGCACCAAGAAGCCATCGGTGCCATTGGTGTTGGTAGTTTGAATAACAGCATCGGGCTCACCCTCGTTATCAAAGGCAGTACGCATTTGTTCGGTGGTGATGTCGCCGGTGTCATGGAAGGCCACCGAAGTGCCACCCACAAACTCAATGCCAAAGTTCAGGCCACGCACCCCTACCACGATGAAGCAAAGTACCATGGCGGCCGCAGCTACGCTCAGGAAAATCTTGCGATAGCCGAGGAAGTTAATGTCGTGCTTGATGAAGCGGCCTTTGATCTTCTTCACCGCCGCAATGGTCTTGCTTGCCTCGGCCGGATCCTCGGCCTCAATGATGGCATCGGTTTCCGCCTCAGACATCTGAGAGCCCGTTTCAGCTTGGGCCGTGGTCACCCCTTCAGCCAGAGCTTCCTCTTTGTAGATATGGGCAGCAGCCAACGAGTCATCAATACCCCAGAACTTGGGATTCTTGGCGATTACTCGCGGAGCCAACAGACGAATGAGAGGCGCCTTGAAGAGCAGCATCATGACAATGTCACAGGTAATACCTAACGCCAAGGTCAAACCGAAGCCCTTAACTGAGGCACTGGCCAAGAAGAACAAAGACAACGCCGAGACCATGGTTACCAAGTCGGCGTCAATAGAGGTCAAAATCGCGTGCTTAACGCCCGAGATCGAGGCACCTTTCACACTGCGGCCCATACGAATTTCTTCGCGGAACCGCTCCACGGTCAAAATGGAAGAGTCGGCCGCCATACCAATGGTAAGGACGATACCGGCGATGCCCGCCAAGGAAAGCGAGAACTGACCGAGCAGAGAAAGGCCAGCCAAGATGCCCAAATACAAAATGGCAAAGATAGCCATAGCAGCGGCCGTAATAAGACCCAGACCCTTATAGAACACTAAAAGGTAGAGCATAACGACCGCAAGGCCAATGAGCGCTACGATAACGCCAGAAGCCAGGGCTTCTTGACCCAGGGTGGGACCCACTACCTGACTCTGGGCATATTCGAAGTTCACCGGCAGAGAGCCACTCTCCAGAATGGTCTCAAGGTTTTGGGCTTCTTCCAAGGTGTAGTTGCCTGTAATCTGCACATTGCCATTAGGGATTTCCCCATTAACGGCTGGCGCGGATTGCACCTCGTTGTCCAAGATGATGACAATACGTCCGTGGGTAGGGGCAAGCTTTGCGGTAGCCTCCGCAAAGGCTTTGGCACCCTCAGAATTCAGAGTGATGTTCACGCCGTAGTCAGAACTGGTTTCTGAAGCACGGCCTACGGTAACGTTGGTGATTTCAGCACCGGTAACAAGCGGTGTATAGGTGCCCGGCTCCACTTTCAAATAGGTCATTTGCCCAGTGGGGAACGAATTGCCAAAGTCGTCGGTGACCGTACTGGCGCTCTCATAGGAGCCATTCTCAATTTGACTCTTTACGGTTTCATCAGTAAACGAATCCAGCTCCGCAAAAACCAAGGAACCCGTCTTGCCGATAGTATTGAGTGCTTCTTCTGTGTCGGACAGACCAGGAATTTGCACCAAGATCTGATCGGTGCCTTGCAGTTGCACCACCGCTTCCGAAGCACCAAGGGCGTTTACACGATTCTCAATAATGGCACGAGAAGCTTCCATATCTTCGGAGGTAATGGGGCTGCCGTCGTTGGTATGGGCAGTAAGCACTACCGAAAGGCCACCCTGAATATCTAAGCCCTGATTGATTTTTTTATCAGGAGGCGTAAAGAGTACGCAGGACACCACCACCAAAATTGTGGTGATAATCAACAACCACATATTGCGGCGGTTTGCATTGGTAGGTTTTTTCTTCGCGGTTCTGGCAGTAGAGCGTTCCAAGGCCATAGGTATTACCGTCTCCTTCGGCTGAAGTATCGTTGATTGGAGAAAAGGCTGCGGGCAGTGGTATCACCACCTCTGAACCTAGCCTTTTATCACAAATCGAGGCTCGTCAAAGTACAACTGGTCTATTTTGCCACAAAGGGCGCTCTATACAAGGAAAATCACACCACCGTCGCAAAGCCGTAGGGGTCAGCCTGCATTTTTTCTAGCTACCCCTCGGCGATACCCCGGAAGCTTAGTAGTCTTTCGCCGCCGAAGAGGCCATCCAGGCCTGAAGGAATTCGTCATAGGCATCCGCCAGCACCGCTTCCCGCGCTTGACGCATCAACTCCAAGAGGAAATGCAGATTGTGAATGGAAAGCAGAATGCCTCCAAGCATTTCGTCTTGCTTGACCAAATGGCGAATGTAGGCTCGGGTAAAGTTTGTACAGGTATAGCAAGTGCAGCTAGCATCTAAGGGCGTGAAGTCGCGCGCGAATTTAGCATTGCGCATATTCATACGTCCTTGGCTTGAGAAGGCGGTTCCCATGCGGGCAGTACGCGTCGGGAGGACGCAGTCGAACATATCCACCCCTTCTGCCACCGCGCGCACCAACGTTGTGGGGTTCCCTACCCCCATAAGATAGCGAGGACGATCCTCGGGTAGCGCTCGTGCCACCGTGCCGAGGGTCTCAAACATGGTTTCGTGGTCTTCGCCCACCGAGTAACCGCCGATGCCAAAGCCGCCGAATCGGCGTCCACCGGAAGCCAAACTCTCCTCTTCAATTTCCAGTAAGCGACGCACTGATTCAAGGCGCAAATCGAGGTGCATACCCCCTTGGACAATGCCGAACAGGGTTTGATCGGGGCGCTTGTGGGCTGCCAAGCAACGACGAGCCCAGGCGCTCGATAAGTCTACCGCCCGGGCTACGAATTCCCGGGTTGCCGGATAAGGAGCGCATTGGTCTAGCTGCATGGCAATATCGGCGCCCAAGAGCTCTTGAATAGCCATGTTCTCTTCGGGGGTCCAGCGCACAATGGCGCCATCATAAATAGAGTGGAAGGTCACACCGTCATCGTCTAATTTACGCGTATCCTCCAAGGAAAAGATCTGGAACCCACCCGAGTCCGTAAGCATGGGCCCATCGTAGTTCATAAACTGATGGATGCCTCCCGCTTCGGCCACCAAATCAGCACCGGGGCGCATGGCTAAGTGGTAGGTATTTGCCAGCACCACTTGGGCTCCTAATTCCCGCAGCCGATCAGGGGTAATGCCTTTAACCGTGGCACTGGTTCCCACGGGCATAAACATAGGGGTCTTAAAACTGCCATGGGCCGTTTCGTAAGAGAGGGCCCGCGCATGACCACTGGTGTGTTGACAGGTGCAATCAAAAAGCGCCATGGATATCCCCTTACTGTTCTTCGCCGTGAGCGTTGGCAAAATCCGCAGCCGCCAAAGCTTGAGCTTGCGAGTGAGCATCGCCGTGGGCGGTCACCCCCAAAGCGTCAAAGGTTTCTTGCCGAGCATCAGCATCCACAACCCCTGCTTGGATAGTGTTTGCAGGATCTGTGCAGGCAGGAAGTTCTTGGACCCAGCGTTCAAAGTCTTCCATAGAAGAGTGCTTCACTGTAGCTAGATCCAACGATACCGGATCTAGGAGCCAATCAGTGATCAAGTATCCATCAGCTCCGAGCTTCATGAAAGACAGATCTTCAAGAGTATTATTCCCGACCATCAAAACATCGTCGCCCGACAAACCCAAGGCAGCGAGCACCTCTCCGTAATATTGGGGCTTGGGTTTAATAGCGCGGGAATTCTCATAGTGGGTAATGCGATCAAATAGCTCCGGATCGACCCCAGCCCAGCCTAAGCGCTTCTGTACCGCCACCAAAGGAAACATGGGCATCGTAGCCACAACCAAGGGATAGCCCTTTTCTTTCAGGCACTGCAAACTTCGAGCAACGGCAGGGTTTGCTTTCACCTCTGCACCAATACCATCGAAGACCGTCTCATAATAGGTTTCAAGCAACTCCTGCCAAGGGGCCGCTGTTTCATCAACGTGCTGGAAAAACTCATCCCAAAAGGCTTGAGCGTTCGTGCGTTCGTCCTGGTGAGAGGCCATGGCCTTTGTGCCCGCTTTCAAGCCTTCCATAAACTGAGGAGCGTTGAGCCCGTGCTCTGCTACGTACTGATAAATGCTTCCGAAGTACGCATCCATGAATTCATCAATATCCATAGGCAAAAGCGTTCCGTCTAAATCAAAACAAATGGCTTTATAGGACCGCGGGGCAGTCATGAGCTTTCACATCCTTCTACTTAGAACCGTCTTGCCTTATCAGAAGGCGAAGAATTTGTAGCCATGGTAGTATAGCGCCCATGACTGAATGCAATTCAAAACTCCCTAAAACACTGCTTCACGCTTGCTGTGGACCCTGTTCAACGGCGCCGACGCGCATTTTGACTGAGGAGGGCGAAGACTTCACGGTCTTTTTCTCCAATAGCAACATTGCGCCTCGGACCGAATATGATCAGCGCTTAGCAACCATGGCTCACTGGGCCCAAACTAAAGCTCTTGCCTTGAAAGAAGCTCCCTACAATTTTGATAGCTGGGCTCAAACCGCAGGCTCTGTGGGCGAAAAGCTGCGTAGTGACTGGGGCGTGTTAATCCACCGTGATGATGGGAGCTGGGCCTTAGTTCCGGCAGACTTCTGCTCCCCCGCACCGACCGATACTCCCACCCTTCCCGCCGATCAATCACTCGAAGCACTTCTTGAGACCGATCCGGACGCCATCACTCAAGCCCAAGCGCTGCGTGAAGCGCGTTGTCGTGCCTGCTATCGCCTTCGTTTTGAAGAAGCCGCGCGCTATGCCCGAGAACAGGGCTTCGATTGCCTAGGTACAACCCTATCGGTCAGCCCCTATCAATACACCACGCTCATTGAAGAGGAACTCACCCGGGCCGCCGACACCGCCGGCCTCTCAGCCAACTTTCGGGATTGGCGCCCCTTCTACGACGAAACCGTGGAGGTTTCTCGAGAAGCCGAGCTCTATCGCCAGAATTACTGCGGATGCCTGTTTTCAGCAGAGGAAGCAGCCTATGAGCGCGCTCTACGCAAAGAGCAGCGCCGTGCCGAAAAAGCTCAAGCCCGCGCAAAGAAGGCCCGTGAGCTTCAAGAATTCGAAGAGGCCCGAGCGCAAAAGAAAAGCGAACGCGCTCGCTATGACGCAAAGCAGAACCGCAAACGCGAGATCTTAAAACAATTACGGGAACAGACACGAACAACCGATAGCTAGAGCACTTCCCTACCTGTCCCCTATTCCATTTAGCCCTCCATCCACTCTGTTATGAAGAGAGAACCTATGAAAACCGACGACTTTGATTACGAACTACCCGAAGAACTCATTGCCCAAGAGCCAGCAGCTCTGCGCGACCAATGTCGACTTGTAGTAATGGATCGCAGAACCGGCGCCCTTGAAGACCGCATCTTTGCCGATATCGTTGACTACCTTCGTCCCGGGGATCTTCTCGTTGCCAACGAGACGCGCGTTCGCCCGGCTCGTCTCTTGGGAGAGAAGCGTGGAAGCGGCGGTGCGGCCGAAGTATTTTTACTACGGGAAGCCCAAGGACCGGCACCCCGCACCAATCGCCAAGCCTGGTGGGAAGCGCTGGTGCGTCCTGGCAAGCGGCTGAAGCCGGGTAATGGCGCCGTGGTGGATTTTCGCAACGATGCGGGAGAGGTTGTTATGAGCGCTGAGGTCACCGACTGGGCCAAAGATGGCCAGCGCGGCGAGCGCATTGTACAGCTCACTACACCCTTAGCCTCCCTCGATGATGCGCTTCATCAAGCTGGGAAAACTCCTCTTCCGCCTTACATCAAAGACTATCAAGGGGATCAGGAAAAATATCAGACGGTCTACTCTCGCCACGAGAGTTCAGCGGCAGCTCCCACCGCAGGGTTGCACTTCACCCCCGAATTGATTGAGCAGCTCAAAAACCAAGGGGTGGAATGGGAAACCGTAGAGCTGGAAGTGGGGCTTGATACGTTTCGCACCGTCGATGAAGAAGATCCCACCAACCACGTTATTCATACCGAGTACTACAGCGTGTCACCCCGTACCGCCGATGCGGTAAATAAAGCGCGAGCGGAAGGTCGCCGGGTCATTGCCGTAGGCACCACCAGTGTTCGCTCTTTGGAAAGCGCCTGGGACCCAATCGCCGAGCAAGTCACTCCTCGGGATCGAGAGGCCACCTCACTATTCATTCTGCCGGGCTATGAGTTTACCGTTGTGGAAGGACTCATTACGAACTTCCACGTACCGCGCTCCACGCTCATGATGCTGGTGTCAGCGTTTTCAAGTCGAGAGTTTCTCCTTAACGCCTATCACCATGCTATCGAGGAGCGCTACCGAATGCTTTCCTTTGGGGATGCCATGTTCATTGCCTAATTCGGGCATAAAAAAACGCCCCCACCAAAGGCGGGAGCGCAAAGATCGGTGAGTCTCAACTGTTAGAGACGGACCACGTTGCTGGCCTGGAGCTTGCCATTCTGACCAGTGGTCACGTCAAACGAAACGGCCGCGCCCTCATCTAAGGTCTTGAAGCCGTCCATGCGGATCTCCGAGAAGTGCACGAAGAGATCCTCACCATCGTTCTGGGAAATGAAGCCATAACCCTTCTCCGGGTTAAACCATTTCACAGTACCTTCCGCCATGATCTTCCTCTTTTCTCTCCCACAAACCGGGAGTAAAACCAATCCGAGCCACAGTTGATGGCCCTCGCGTTCTCTTTTGAAAACGCGGTGTTACTATACGACAACCGAATCGCTATCTTTGGGCGGAATGGTCGTATCCGGGACTTTATAGCCAAACTGTAATAAAAGAAGCGTTAGAAACCCTCATCTTCTCCAAACACCCCAGCCGCTTCCTGATCGGCAAGGAATGCTTCCATGGCAAGAGCCTCCCCATCTTCTTCGCTGAGCTGATAGCCCCAAGCTTGGGCGATTGCGAGCGCTTGCCCCCGACGAAGGGCAGCTGTTGCTTGATCCCCCGCCTCCTCACGATAGCGAGCGGCCAAGAGCAAACTCCGGGCCATATACTCAGTGACCCGAGGATCAACTCCCGAAACCGACAAAATGGTAGAAATAGATTCCGGCGCAAGGGAAAGCAGGGTTTCGGCATCCATATCAACCGCCGTACCTACTGCCGCTTCCAACATAGAGGCGGCATCTTCAGGATCTTTATCTTCGGTGGCCCGACTCATAGAACGCCGAATGGCAGCCCCCAACTCCGCAATAAGGCGAATCAGATAATCTCGTTCAAACATAGAGTGCCTTTCTACTGGGATTCAGGGGCATGAAGTCCCAAGTGTTCCCAGGCTCGCACAGTGGCTTGCCTGCCTTTTGCGGTGCGCACCATCAGTCCTTGCTGCATAAGATAGGGCTCATAGACATCTTCTACCGTATCCGGATCTTCAGCGAGAGCTGAAGCAAGGGTGGTAAGGCCCACAGGTCGGCCAGAAAACTGCACACAGAGCAATTGAAGAATACGATTGTCCATAGTGTCGAGGCCTAAGTGATCCACTTCGAAGAACGCTAGGGCTTCGGCGGCCACATCCTCGGTAATAGCTCCATCACCACGCACCTGAGCCCAGTCCCGCACGCGCTTAAGTAAGCGGTTGGCCAACCGGGGCGTGCCACGACTGCGTCGGGCAATTTCTAAGGCACCTTCATCTTGTACTTCAATACCCAGAATAGAGGCCGAACGCTTCACAATGGAGGCCAGCTCTTCAGGAGTGTAATAGGCCAGACGAAACGCAATGCCAAACCGATCACGTAGAGGACCCGTGAGCAGGCCCGTGCGCGTAGTGGCACCAATAAGGGTAAACCGAGGCAGATCCAGGCGAATAGAGCGAGCGGCCGGGCCTTTGCCTACCACAATATCCAATACGAAATCCTCAAGAGCCGGATAGAGCACCTCTTCCACCATACGATTCATACGATGAATCTCGTCGATGAACAGGACGTCTCCCTCTTCAAGATTAGTCAAAATGGCTGCCAAATCACCGGTGCGGGCGATAGCCGGACCGCTGGTGATCCGAATAGAGGATCCCATTTCATTAGCTACTACCTGAGCGAGAGTGGTCTTGCCGAGCCCGGGAGGGCCGGAAAACAAAATGTGGTCTACAACATCGCCGCGACCTTGAGCAGCGTCAATAAGAATAGAGAGAGATTCTTTAACTTTTGTTTGCCCGAGGTAATCACCTAAAAGACGCGGGCGCAATGATCGATCGAGCGCCAGATCATCTTCTGAAAGCTCAGGAGATACCGCACGCTGACTGGGCGGATTCTGCCGGGCGCCATCGGCTAAAGCATCCGCTTCGGCCTGATAGACCAATCCCTCTATTTCGATGTCCTCGATCATGACAAGCTCCCCATACCTAATCGTTTGAGAGCGTATTGTATCAGCGTCTTCTCATCGGCATCCGCGGGCGCACCCTTCAAAGCAAGGGATGCTTCCGTTTCCGTAAAGCCCATGGATAGCAGAGCATCCATGGCGCCAGCCTCAGCACCACTTTGCTGAGGCGCTTCTTCGGAAGAGCCGAAGAGGGTTCGCTCGGTTTCTAAAGAACCCTTCAACTCGAGGATAATGCGCGAGGCAGACTTCTTCCCAACACCGGGTATCTTTTGCACCAGGGCCACATCTTGAGCAGCAATAGCATCTGCAAGGGCTTGAGGCGAGAACGTGGACAAGGCCGCCAATGCCACCTTAGGCCCCACTCCGGACACGCCAATCAGCTTTTCAAACATGAGCTTTTCTTCAGCCGAGAGAAAGCCATAGAGGGCCAGAGCATTTTCGGATAGATGAAGATAGGTAAGCACCTGTACTGGTTCGCCAGCCGGGGGTAGCTTGGCGAGCGCTGAGGCCGCCATAGACACTTCATAGCCCACCCCATTCACATCTATAACTGCAAAGGTAGTAGATTTTCCTGCCACCAAGCCTTTAAGCATGGCAATCATTATAGGGCCAACCTTTCTGGTGATAACACACTTCGATGGGTGGTAAAGCAAATGGCGGCCGCCAAAGCATCTGCCGCATGATCGGGATGAGGCGGCTGCGGCAGTCCTAAAATCTGACCCACCATATACTGCACCTGCTCTTTTTCGGCGAGTCCTTCCCCCACGACCGCAAGTTTAATTTCGTTGGGAGAAAACTCCCCTACCTCTAAGCCACCTTCAGCACAAGCTACCAGAGCGGCCCCCCGGGCCTGCCCCGTGGCAAATGCTGCAGTAATGTTCTGACCAAACCAAACGGTTTCGATGCCTACGCAGCAAGGGTTGAACTTCGTAATAACCGCATGAATTTGGTTGCGGATTTTGAGGAGCCGTTGTTCGAGAGCCATAGATGCGGGAGTAGTAATACAGCCATAGGCAATACAGCCCAAGCGATGACCGGTCTGTTGCAACACACCCCAACCGGTATGAGCTAACCCCGGGTCAATACCCAAAACTATGCGCTCGGACACAGCCAATCCGCACTCCCCTTAGAAATCTTTCCATTTTTGCTTCCCGTTAGAATAGAACACTTGTTTGTATTTCGCAAGAACTATCCGGGCAGCAATGCACGTACCGCAGTCAACTCGCATAATAAAACCGCCCGAAGCCTCGCTTCGAGCGGTTTCTTCAAACGCTAGGTCACTCTGAGATCTAGGTGCGTGACTATTCGTCTAAGGCCTCGGCAATCTCATCGGTGATGTCCATGGTGTGATAGACATTCTGAAGG
>CAJUNI010000039.1:16621-20131 GCA_910587945.1 uncultured Parvibacter sp. | reverse complement strand
CCCTACATGGAGCCTGGGTCTCACCTCATTCAGGTGGCTTCGGCAGCAGGCTTTATGCCCTTGCCCTACTTGAATGTCTATGCCGCGACCAAAGCCTTTGTGTTGCGCTATACCCGCGGGCTTCGCTGGGAACTCCATGGCAGTGGTATCCATGTAACGGCTCTTTGCCCGACCTGGGTAAACACCGGCTTTGAGGAGCAGGCACGCAAGAGCCAAGACGCTCAGGCCGTAGGTCATTTGTGGTTTGCCCAAAGCCCCCAGGAGGTAGTGAAGGCGGCTTTGCGAGCCAACCGTTTCTCTGGGGCGGTTTGCTGTGCATCGCTTCCTTCGGCCACTTTGCGGGTACTAGGGAAAGTGCTGCCAGCAAGCCTTACGATGGCGGGTTGGGATCTACTGCGTCGTCTTTAGATGAGCAACTACTGAGCGGCGGGATCGGCGAAAAGCGCACCCGTGATGTCTTCGAATACTTGCAGCGCATTCCAGGTGGGAGCGCCGACCGGAATACCCAGTGAGATACGATAGCGTGCACCGGGGGAGAGTGGAATCCGCACCAAGTCAGTTGCATGAGCGCTGAGTTCGTCAAGTACCAAGGTGGGACAAAACGCAGCCCCCAGACCATCATGGGCGAGGCGTAAGAGCGTCATCATGTCGTTCGATACGATTAACGGATTCCAGCGAATGCCGGCTCGTCGCAATTCGCCATGGGCTACGCGCCCTGAAATGTCATTGACGGGTTCCAGCAAGAAGGGACAATCGCCCAGTACACGCAAACCTTCTTGCTGGGCGTAGGTTACCGCCGCATCGGGTGTCATGGAAAGCGCTTTACCTAAAACCTCCGGCGTGGCCACCAACACCACTTCTTCCCAGTAGAGCGGGTGCACGTCCACATCGGCAGTAGCCCCATCGAGTCGGGCAATGACGGCATCCATTTCATTGGACTCCACGGCGTGAACGAGTTCTTCGTTGGAGCCTTCGCCTAAAGTGACGGTAACGCCGGGTAGGCTCTGGTGGAATTGATCCAGAATGTGAGGCATAAGAATACGACTGCGCACGCTCGAAATGCCTACTTTCAGAACGCCGGAGCCGCCTAAGCTGGTCTCACCCACCTGGCGCAGCATTTGCCGATAGGCTTCATTTTGCTCTTTCGCAAACGTTAGAAAGGTTTCGCCGGAGCGCGTGAGTGTGAGCGGATTACTGCGCACCATGAGTTTGGTATCAAGTTCGCGCTCCAATGCCGCCAGTCGAGAGCTCAGGGTTTGCTGGGATATATGGAGTTCCTCAGAGGCACGGGTAATTGATCCGCTTTCAGCTAATTGGAGAAACCAATCCCAGGATTCAAGAGCCATGTGTGCATCTCCTTAGACGTCGCTCGCTCATCGCGGATGATACAACGTTTTGGCATAACTACCATAAAAATTTGTAACCTGACCGAAAATAATTGTTAAAGGGGTTGGAAACTTCCTGATTATCAGTAAAGTAGCGGGAAAGAACCAAACACGGTAGTGGTTGGAGTTCGCCAGAGTCTTCCGGTGTTCAGGCTTTGTCCTGAAGGGCTTCGGATGACAAACGGGAATCTCGGCGGTTTCGAGCAAGAGCGAAACGGCGGTGAGATTCTTCCAGAAGCGTAGCTCTAAGGTTCAAAAGTTCTAGCTTCGAGATAGGCGCTATCTCGAACCCGAAGTGAAAGTGAACAGGGGAGGGAACATGAAGAAGACAAAGATTTTTGCAGCCGCTGCGGCTGCAGCCCTGTTAGCCCTCGGCCTTTTTGGCTGTGGGGGTAACGGTGGCACCAGCTCAGGGGATTCCGGTAGCAGTGCTGCGCCGACCAACCTGCGCTTTGTGACCGGTGGTGAGTCTGGTACCTACTATGCCTATGGCAATGTGTTGGGCCAGTACGCTACTAACGGCGACTATGGTGTAAACGTGTCCGCGCTGTCTGGCAACGGCTCTCAGGCTAACGTTCAGGCTCTGGAAGACGACGATGCTGATATCGCTTTCTGCCAGTCTGACGTGTTGGCCTATGCCTATGATGGCACCAACCTCTTTGAGGGTGCTCCCTACAAGGACTTCTCCATTGTGGCTGACCTCTATCAAGAGCAAGTACAAATTGTGACCTGCGACCCGAACATCAAGACGGTAGCCGACTTGGCCGGCAAGACCGTTTCGGTGGGTGCTGCAGGCTCCGGTGTGTACTTCAACGCTTTGGACGTGCTGGGTGTCTATGACCTGACCTTGGATGACATTAATCCGGTTTATCAATCCTTCGCTGATTCTGCTGACTCTTTGAAGGACAACAAGATTGACGCTGCCTTCATTGTGGCGGGCGCTCCCACCACGGCGATCACCGACCTGTCCACCACCAAGACGGCCTATTTGGTATCCATGGACGATGCCCATGTAGATGAGCTCATGGACATTTCTCCCTACTACTCCAAGGCTGTTATTGAGCCGGAAACCTATCCGGGACAGACTGAGGCTGTGACCACGGTTTCTGTGGGCGCTGTCATCATCGCTAACAACTCGGTTTCTGAGGATGCTATCTACAACTTCACGAAGTCCATCTTCGAGGGTGCTGAGAACAACGCTGATGCCCATGCGAAGTACAAGGAACTGGTGATCGAGGATGCTGCTGGCATCACTTCGGTTCCCTATCATCCCGGCGCTGCTAAGTACTATGAAGAGCAGGAAATCGCCGTCGGCTAAGAGGGTTTGATTGCACGAAGGCTTCTTATTCAAGCCTCTTGAGTAAGAAGAAAACAAGGGTCGCGTTAGCTTTCGGGCTGCGCGGCCCTTGCGTCCATCTCTCCTTTACCTAAGTGATTTACTCAACTTCAGAAATCCTTTAGGTAAGGGTTGGAATTCCGACAAAGCACGATGTCAGGAGGTGCCCATGGCATTACTTACGCGCAAAAAGAAGGAAGCGAAAAAGACCGAGGCAGAGCTTTTGGCCGCTTCCCCTGATGGAGCTGAAATTGACGCTGAAGAAGTAATGCGAAAGTACGACCGTGAATCCAATACTCGCATTTGGGAGGGCATTCCTAAAGTGGTATTCACGGTGTTTTTGGTAGCCTTCTCGGTCTACTGCATGGCGATGACCCTGCTCTCAACGGAGCAAGCTGAGGCGCGCTTGGCTCGCTTCTTGGCCTTCATCGTGGTTATCGGTTACTTGATGTATCCCTCGCGCAAAACCGGCCATCGCGTTAACCATATTCCGTGGTATGATATTGTGCTTATGTTGGCGGGCTTTGGCTCATTTATGTATTTCGCCTTCAATTGCACCGACATTCTTCTCATGGGTGCGCGCATTGAGCCGCTTCATGTAGCTCTTGGTGTCATTGGTATTTTGGTATTGGCTGAACTGTGCCGGCGCTGCGTGGGTATTCCGATCATTGTGGTCGTGGGCTGCTTGGTTATTTATGCTTTCTATTGGCAGCTGACCACCGGTTCAAATCCTGATGTCTATGCAGCGTTGCGCAAGATTACGCAGAAGCTCTTCTATACCACCTCGGG
>CAJUNI010000039.1:13633-16611 GCA_910587945.1 uncultured Parvibacter sp. | reverse complement strand
TTGTTATACCTACATTGTGCTATTCATTATCTTTGGCGCCTTCTTGGAGCGCACGGGTATTGCGAATTTCTTCATCGCTTTGGCCAATCGTATTGCCGGTTGGTCGAGCGGTGGTGCCGCGAAGGTGGCCGTTATTGCTTCTGCTCTGTGTGGTATGGTGTCGGGCTCGTCTGTGGGTAACACCGTTACCACTGGATCGGTCACCATTCCCATGATGAAGAAGACCGGCTATAAGCCCGCCTTTGCGGGAGCTGTGGAGGCGGCCTCTTCCACCGGTGGTCAAATCATGCCCCCGATTATGGGCGCAGCAGCCTTCCTGATGGCGGAATACATTGGCATTCCTTATTTGGAAGTGGCCATCATGGCCATCATCCCGGCGTTCCTCTACTTTGCTGGCATCTTTATTTCCGTTCATCTGGAAGCCAAGAAGTTGGGCTTGAAGGGTATCCCGCGCAAGGAGCTGCCGACGGCGAAATACCTTCTTCAGAACTGCTACCTGGTTATTCCACTGGTGCTTTTGGTGTGGCTTGTGGCCTCCGGTGCTCGCACCATGGCCGTATCGGCTGCTATCTCCATTGCTGGCGCCTTCCTCATTGGCTTCATTAACTTCCTGCTGACCAACTGGCGGGAGCGTCCTGAGGGAACAAGCTTCGGCGCGGTCTTTGGCGAAACCTGCAAGATGGCCTGGTTTACGGCGGTGGATGCCTTTGCTGCGGGCGCTAAAAACGTGATCTCGGTAGCCGTTGCCTGTGCCATGGCTGGCCTTATTGCTGGCTGCATTACCGTTACTGGTCTGGCTTCTACCATCATCAACGTCATTGTTATGTCAGCCGGCGACTTCCTGATCATCGGTCTGGTCTTCACCATGCTCTGCTGCATCGTGTTGGGTATGGGCGTTCCCACTACCGCAAACTACTGCATCATGGCTTCTACCTGTGCACCGATTCTTATGGCTTTGGGCATTAACCCGATTTGCGCACACTTCTTCGTCTTCTACTTTGGCATCGTGGCTGATATTACACCGCCAGTGGCCCTGGCCGCCTATGCCGCGTCGGCCATTGCAAAGGCAAAGCCTATGACCACGGCTATCAACGCATCAAAGCTGGCTATTGCCGCCTTCATCGTGCCCTACATTTTCGCCATGAATCCCACGTTGCTGTTGCAGGGTGATGTGACGGGCGTGACGGTGGCTCTCAATATGGTTACTGCACTGATGGGCCTGTTCGGTGTGGCTGTGGCTTTGAATGGCTTCTTGTTCAAGAGCACGGTGAATCCGGTGCTGCGCGTGGTGCTGATTGCGGGCGGTCTGTCTATGATGATTCCGGGTACCCTGTCAGACGTTATCGGGTTTGCAGTGATTGCTGCCATTTGTGCTTTGCAGTGGATGTTGGGTCGCAAGGGTACGCCGAAGGGCAATGCCACCAAAGACGAAACCAACGACGTTGTAGAAGATTTTGACGATCTGGAGCCTGCGAATTAAAGCAAACGGTGCTGCGCTTAGGATTATTGAGCTCGGGTAGGGGCTCAGGTAACGAGCGTCGCCCTATCATGAAGCTGTCCTATTGCTATTCTTGAGGTAGTGTTGGGCTGCAGGAATCTAACGGAGGAGAGGAAATACCGTGGATCGTGAAGAAGTGATTTGGGTCACCGGAGCTTCGGGATTTATGGGAAGTGCCATCTGCGAGCATTTGGAAGCGGCCGGCAAACGGGTTGTGGGCACGGGCAGCGAGCTGAGCGTTTGTGAACCGGAACGCTTGGAGGCCTTCGCGGAGGAAATTCTTCCCACAGCTATTATCAACTGCGCGGGTATTCGTCGAGACGCCACCACACTTTCAACGCGCGTAAAGGCCTATGAGGTCAACGCACTAGGTGCCCGCAATGTGGCCCTGGTGGCCAACACGGTCGGCGCTACGATGGTTCAAATCTCAACGGACGATGTCTATGCGTCTCAAGTGCCGGAGCCGGTTAACGAGTTTGACAATCCTCATCCCAATACCCCCTATGGCAAATCCAAGCGGGCGGGGGAGATGATGGTCCGCAATACCACCGACAATCACTTGATTGTGCGCTCATCCTGGCTCTATCCGGCGCCTTCGGGGCGCTTTAATGCCGTGCTCCAGGCGGCCCGCGCAGGCAAGCGCTATGGTGCCCGGGTCGATCAGGTGGCATCACCCACCTCTATTGATTTCTACTGTCGCGTGTTGTTACGAGCGCTGGAGCGGGGTCTTACCGGAACCTTCCATGTGGCCAACACGGGGCGTGCCAGCCGCTATGACTTTGCTGAGAAAGTTCTTGAGCTTGCCGGCTATGACCCTTCCGCCATTCTAGAGCCCGAGCAAGATCCGGCTACCGCCGAACAGCTTATTCTGGAAAGCCTCGTACTGGAAATGGCCGGAGTAGACATTCCTTCTTGGGAAGATGAGCTCGCCCATTACATGGAAGAGCGCGGTTTTCTCAACGAAGCCCAAGGAAAGTAGGGGGCTTTCTTCGAGTCAGCTCTGATTGAAGGACGTTGCGGAAGCTCTGCTGAGATTGCGTGGTAGTTCCTATCTCTGATGACCTTTATAGTAGCAACGTAAAAACGCACCTCCATGAGCGAAGATGCTCGGGGAGGTGCGTTGGTTTTTGGAACTGAGTGTAGGGTGCGGCTGATCTTTGAGGGAAGATTAGCGAATAGTGACGCCTTCGGGCAGCGGCACGGAGCGCCAATCAAACTCCTCTTCGTCTTCGCTGTCAGTGGTGACCTCAGGCTTAGGTTCCTCTTTGGCGGGAGGGGCCCCGAAGGTCTCGCGGAAGGAATCAACGTAGGCGCGGGGCACGGCAAACACGATGCGACCAATGGCGCCAGGGTGAGCTTCGATCCAGGCCTTGAAAAGGGCAATAACGGCTTCAGGATCATAGCCTTGGCGACCGCAGCCAAACGCGCCTACTACCAAGGTTTCTACTTCGTTGGCAGCGGCAATACGCAAAAGAGTTTC
>CAJUNI010000039.1:0-13623 GCA_910587945.1 uncultured Parvibacter sp. | reverse complement strand
CCGCAAAGCGTTATCGCATTCTCGCTCGGAGCGGTGATTCTCCAGGGCCCGGGCGCGCAGCGGTTCTGCCACGGCAATGACGTCAACGGGGCGCACCTCGCCACCGCGAAGGAAGGTCACCTCCGGAAGATAGAGTGCGCGGTCGGTAAAGAGCATTCCCCGGCGATAGTCCCGATTTTTCTGGTGGTACTCGGCAGCGATGTCGCTCAGAACTTCAAACAAATTACTGTCAGCGCAGAGAATTTGTTCCGGTCCAAAGGAGCCATCAAGGTAGGCGCCACCGGGGCGGGTGAATGAAACGGGATCTACGACGGCTGTTTTGCCTTTGCCGTCACGGTAGATGGCTTCGGGAGCAAAGCTGGTTACCACATAGGTTTCAGTGGTCGGGAAGGGAGCGTCGGGAAGCTCTAAGCTGCGTCCTTCGCCTTCCTCATAGATGACGGCGGCTTCCACACAGGCAGCCGTTTCTTTGGCAAAGGCGCTGCGCATCAGACCACTATGCTTTTCTGCCTGAACCTTTCGTTCCTCCCGATCAACCATAGATCCTCCTGACATCGTTATTCCTGATGAACTTCATCCTAGCACGGTTTTTCGCGAAGATTTGAGGGAAAGGGGAGTGCGCACCGGTCGAACAAGAGCAACAGCTTGGCAACCGTTGAAAAAGTTCATGCAACGGCGCTTAAACAAGGTGCCGCTACGCTCCAGGTCTAACGAGCAAACCACCTATGATCAAAGTACCGAGGAAATGAGGAATGCCATGGGTGCATTATCCGATCAAACTGCTGTGGAGCAAGCCATTGCTGCCAATGGTGATTACCGTGCCGAGCAAGCACTGCGTTTTATGTCTCCCTTTGAGGTCAAAAATCTATTAGTGGCTTACGCCAAAGATGGCGATAAGTCTTCCGCTCGAACCATGCTAAATGCGGGTCGCGGAAATCCGAACTGGACAGCTGCTACGCCGCGCGCGGCATTCTTCTTGCTGGGATCCTTTGCGTTGGAAGAAGCCCGGCGCACCATTGATCGGCCTGATGTAGGTCTGGCTGGCATGCCGCCCAGCAAAGGCTGCGCCGATCGATTCCAGGTGTTCATGCAAGGGCGCACCACGGGCTCCGATGCGGAAGGTGCTCTGTTCTTGCAAAATGCGTTGAGCTGGTTGACTAAGCAGGGGTTTGATCCCGACGATCTCATCCATGAATGGACCCAAGGGGTTATTGGTTGTGAATACCCTATGCCTGATCGGATCTTGGCTAATACTCAGCGAATTTTGAATCGCTATCTATCTGTCGCAGTATGTGACGGGGATTCTGCTCATGAGCCTTACGATCTTTTTGCGACCGAAGGCGGCACGGCGGCTATGTGCTATCTCTTCTACAGCCTGAAGTGCAACTTCCTTATTAATCCGGGCGACACCATGGCGCTTATGACGCCTATCTTTACGCCCTATTTAGAGATTCCTCATTTGAACGATTACAACCTCAATGTGGTTAACATCAATGCTTCCACGACCGATAGTGAAGGGCGTCATACCTGGCAATATCCTGATAAGGAATTGGAGAAGCTTGCCGATCCCTCTATCAAGCTGTTGTGCTTGGTAAATCCGTCCAATCCGCCTTCCTATGCCATGGATGAGGCTTCCCGGGCGAAGCTGATTGATATCGTTCGCACCAAGAATCCGAACTTGTTGATTATTACCGACGATGTCTATGGGACCTTTGTGCCGCACTATCGCTCGATTTTTGCTGACCTACCCGAAAACACGGCCTGCGTCTATTCGTTCTCCAAGTACTTTGGGGCCACGGGTTGGCGGTTGGCGACCATCGCCTGTGCGGAGTCCAACAAATTCGATGAACTCATTGCGGCATTACCTGCGGAGAAGAAAGCTATCCTCAAGCAACGCTATGCTTGCCTCACGGACAACATTGAAGCGGTGAAGTTTATTGACCGCATGGTGGCTGATTCCCGTTTGGTGGCATTGAATGGTACGGCCGGATTGAGTACACCCCAGCAAGTGCAGATGGCGCTATTCGCGATGGCTGAGCTCATGGATCCTGAGCGCACCTACCGTAAGGCAATGCAGCGGTTGGTGGCTACGCGCTATGACCTTCTCTGGAAAGGCTTTGGGGAAACGCCCGTGCCAGATCCACTGCGTGCCGATTATTACTCGCTCATTGATTTGGGCGAATGGGCGGAGAAGCTCTACGGGGCTGGGTTCAGGAAGTGGCTCCAAGAGCACTACGATTCATTGGATATTGTGGTGCGCTTGGCCCAGGATGCAGGCGTGGTACTCATGGACGGCGCGGGCTTTGATGGGCCGGAGTGGAGTGCGCGAGTTTCCCTGGCTAATTTGAACACCGACGATTACGGCACCATCGGAAGCGATATTGCTCGCATCTTAGGTGACTATGCGGCCGTCTGGCAGAAGGAGACGGCGGCTCAGTAAGGGATGGACCTTGGTCCGGGGGAGTGTAGCTTCCTGCCGCTGCGTTGTTTGCTCATTAGAGAAAGCAGCAGAATACGTGCGCTCTAGGTGCCAAATCCACCCTATTCTTCCGGTCGCACTTTAGAGGACTTGTTAGCTTCCGAGGATACCGCTCGTGATGAGTTCGCCATAGCTCAGGCCGCAGCAGATGGCAAAGATGACCAGCATAAGAGCGAATACTACATTGGCCACTTTCGGGCGTAGCTGGGCAAAGCCTAGGCAAATGAGCGGGTAAAACAGCCACAGGTAGATCATGGCCATCAGGCCGATCACAATATCGTTTACCAACCAGGCTTGGCCGAGAATATTGAAGGGCAGCTGGGAGTTATCCCAATAGGGATACTCGCCGGTCAAGGGGTCGGGTTGATTGACGATGAGGCCAATCACCAGTTCAAGCACCATGCTGATAAACACCATCAACACAAACGTTTCCAAAAGCGCACCCCAGAGGGTTTTGCGCTTGATGATAATGCGCTCTTTAAAGGGCTCTAAGAGCAGAGTCATGGCCACGGCGCCGAAGCCATAGACCCAATAGGGGTGGTACCACGGATCAAACCACACGGCATAGTTGTCGTCCACGATGCCAAAGAAATGGTCCATAAAGCTGCAATAGGGAATCTCGAGCCAGTGACCCACAATGCTGAAGAGACAAAACGACACAATGAGTGCGCGCCAGAATTCCCAGGTTTTGGGATTGAAGAATCCAATCTCATCGTTGCGAAGAATCTTCTGAACGGCACGATGGCTTCGTTTAGATCGAGGAGCTTGGTGGGGTGTGGGGGTAGAAGCTTGAGGTGTGGGATGTGAATTGGTGGGGGTTGTATGAGGAGAAGTGGGCTGATTGTCATTGGGGGAAGAGGGAGTCGGCTCCGATGGACTTGGGGTAAGAGCCTGGGAGGGACTCGTCGGCTTCGACGAGCTGTGGGGTGATAACGGCGCACCCGTCTTCAAGGTGTTGGTTGCTGTGTCTGCGCCAGTCATGGCTTATCTTCTTCCCTTAGATGCTTCGACATTGGGTTCCCATGAAGCACTATACGCCTGCGCTTCTTTTGCTCTGGCCTGAGTCAGTTGGTCATCAATAGGCCGTTGCTGCGATGTTGCCGGATGGGGAAGAGTGGCTCTGTGAGCGCTCGTAGCGTTCTGATAATTAGCAGATAAAAAAGCACCTCAGATCTGGGATAACGTCCAGAAACTCTGAGGTGCCAGGGAATGCTAGCTCGCAAGTTGCCCGCTTTGTATCGCTTGAGGCGCTAAGCCTCAAACTTAGCTCCTAGCACGGGCTAGCAGGCCGAGGTACCATGCCGAGGGTGCAGTGGCGTGGGTGTAGATCAGTGATCAGAGGCGCCAAAGGCATTCTTCATATTCAAGCTGCGTACGAACAAGACGCTGCCCAGTAAATCGTCATTGGCCTTTTGTACCTTAGCCACCAGTGCCTCATTCGCGGCTTCAAGAGCCTTATGGACGGCAGGATCATCCATAGAAGCGTCAGCGGCGATAGTGGCGTCGGTCTCGCGCAGGGACTGATAGCCTTCAGCTAACGTGGACTGCTGATACGCTGAAATGGATTCCATGTTGTCGAAGTACTCCGGGTCGGCAAGCCCTGCCACCAGGCGGTTGGTCCAATAGAAGCTGTCGGTCGAGACCTTCATGGGGGTGTCAAGGTAGGCAGGAATGGAGTCTACATTGCTGTACATAGCAATGGAGGTGTTAAACGGACCTGAGCCAAAGGCCACCCACTGAACACCCTGAGCGGCTTTCGGGGCGTAGGGGCGAATTTGGAGGATGGAGCACTCGCAGGTGCGGTTGATGCCAATATCGCGGAAGCGACGACGGCTCTCATCGGTACCCTGGCGTCCATAGGGGTTGTATTCGGTGCCTTCATAGGTAGAGGACAGAAGGTTCTTCACGTCCATAACCGAAATCTTGGCTTTCGGTGTAATAGCCCAAGGAATATCAAAGCTATCTGCGTTGTACTTCGGTGCTGGACCATGGAAATCCGGGGAGTCTAAATCTAGCATCGAGCACAGATACCACTTGCGCGGATTGTTATAGACCTCATCAAGCCAGGTGAAGCTGGAGAATGCTTCGCGGGGATTAAAGACAGTGGGAATGCCGTCGGTGGTGTCCCCTTGGGCCGCTTCGCTTTGACTCATAGTGACATCCAAATGATTGGCTGCCATCCACTGAGCTAAATCAGCGCTGCACATATAGTCTTTCTGGGCACCTAGGGCATCTGCTAAATCCATGCGGTCAATGCCCATGCGGTTCGGCTGGGCTACATAGGCATCATCAGGAACACGACGAGCAATCCAATGATGACCGCCGATGGTTTCGATGTACCACACCTCGTGATCGTCGCCGAAAGCCACACCATTCATCTCGTAGGTGCCATATTGCTCAAGCAGCGCACCCATGCGCTCCACGCCTTCTTTCGCCGTAGAAATATAGGGAAGAATGATAGTGACTAAATCTTCTTCTCCAATACCGCCCGGAACCTCAGGCTGATAGTCGGGCTCGCCCTTCGTTCCTTTAGCCGGTTGGTAGGCGATGAGTGGATCGGCGCCCAGTACGCGCGCGTTGCTGGAAATGGTTTCTGTGGCGGTCATAGAAACGTTGGCGGCATTGATGCCCGCTTCGCCCCATACACCGTCACTGGGATCGGTGTTAGGGGTGCACACATAGCGCAAGGGATTGTCGGGCAGTTCAATGGTGAGATGAGAATTGACGCCGGTATAGGTGCGCGGTTGGTCGGCGGGTTGAACTACTACCATGCTCTTCGCGTTAAAGGACCCGTTTTCGCAGTCCTCGTTGCGAGCCACGATGGTTGAACCATCATTGGTAGCCTTACAACCAACCAGAATTGTGGTGCAAGCCATAGGTTGCCTCCTAAGAATTGGGCGCCTCGTCAGGAGGGAAGGCGGCTCAATCTTCAGAGACATAAGCCTCGCAAACCTCGGCGATGACGCAAGCTCTTGCTTGGTACGAGTTCACCCTACTCACCGCATTTGAAAATGGCTTGAAGAGTGTCGGGAGGTTGCTTCACTGTCATTGAATTGATGTCCGCCTGAACGGCAGTTACCTCGAGGGCACATGGTTCTGAGTACGTGGGGGTGCTTATCCCAGGGCCACATCCAGAATCATCATGAGGACAAAGCCGAGGGCTGCACCAATGGTGCCGATGTTGGAGTGAGAGCCCTGCTGGGTTTCAGGAATTAGCTCCTCGATGACCACATAGACCATGGCGCCGGCGGCAAGAGCTAATACGTAGGGGAGGGTGGGCAGCGCAATACTCGTGATGGCTACCATCAAAAGTGCCCCAAGGGGTTCAACAGCGCCACAGGCAGTACCTAAGAGGAACGCCTTGCCCCGGGAAGTACCTGAAGCTGACAGAGGCAACGACACAATGGCGCCTTCGGGAATGTTTTGAATGGCAATGCCAAGGGATAGGGCAATAACGGCGGGAAGGCCAATGGTGGGGTCTCCCGCGAGAAATGTGGCGAGCACCGAACCCGTGGCCATACCTTCAGGAAGATTGTGAATGGCAAGGGCCATCAGTAGCATGGTGGGGTTCTTAAGTTTGGCTGTATGCTCGGCGGGGCCTTCGGGGGCTTCGGCTCCTACGTGAAGATGCGGTGTAAAGTGGTCAATGGCTAACAGCAGGAACATGCCCCCTAAAAAGCCAGCCGCCGGAGGCAACCAGGCGGGGATGGGCAGCCCTTCTGAGGCATCCATGGCGGGAAGGAGCAAACTCCACACGCTTGCCGCTAACATGACACCAGCGGCAAACCCGGCGAGAGCTTTGGTGGCACGTTCGCTTAAGCCCCGGCGCAAGAACAAAACGGAAGCGGCGCCTAAGGTATTGCCCAGGAAGGGGATGAGCAGCGCTGCAACTATCGCAAGGATAATTGATGAATCCATGGCTCCCGTCCTCCTCCATTCTTGATTGCATCGGGTTTGCGAGCGCAACCTCGCGCTTTGCTTAAGAAATAACTGGTTCCTACTCTAGGGCTTTTTGGGTGTAAGGGGCAGGCGAGTGGTCACAGAGCGATGAGTTGGTTACGTCATTGTTAACCTTGCGGATGAAGCCACTGCTTCCCTAGTACTATGACAGTCAACAGGCTCGGCAATAGATTTGTGTGCGATAGAAGAGCGCTGGATGGACGGAGCTATTCCGCCGTCCGCGTAAGCGAAAGGACGGTCCCGTGGCAAAGATTGCGATGAAAACTCCCTTGGTTGAGATGGACGGCGATGAGATGACGCGCATCATCTGGGCGTTAATCAAGGAGCGCCTAATTGAGCCGTTTGTGGATTTGAAGACGGAGTATTTTGACTTAGGACTTGCCTATCGCGATGCCACCGATGATGCGGTTACCGTAGAAGCAGCCGAGGCTACCTTGCGCTTGGGCGTGGCGGTGAAGTGCGCCACCATCACTCCGAATGCGGCGCGGGTGGAAGAGTACGACCTCAAGCAGATGTGGAAAAGCCCTAATGGCACTATTCGTGCGCTGTTGGATGGCACGGTATTTCGCACTCCTATTCCCGTGGCAGGTATTGAACCTACGGTACGTACCTGGGAGCAACCCATTACCATCGCTCGTCATGCCTATGGTG
Source organism: uncultured Parvibacter sp. (assembly GCA_910587945.1). Lineage (GTDB taxonomy): Bacteria > Actinomycetota > Coriobacteriia > Coriobacteriales > Eggerthellaceae > CAJUNI01. The sequence goes on along the minus strand of CAJUNI010000039.1, from coordinate 6,533 downwards.
ATGTCTACCATAATGTAGAGCTGCGCATCCCCGGTCCCGGCACCGCTGATCTGGTATTCCATGGGGCGGATGGCTCGGAGTTGCGGGAAACAATTTTTGCCTTTGAGGGCCCCGGAGTCGTTCAGGGAACCCATAACCTCGATAGTTCCATCGAGTCCTTTGCGCGCTCTTGCTTTGAGTACGCCCTGTCCACCCATCAAGATCTGTGGTTTGCCACCAAAGACACCATTTCAAAAACCTATGATCATCGCTTTAAGGATATCTTCCGTGAGATCTTTGAGGCGGAATACGCCGAGGCCTTTAACGCGGCGGGAATCGAGTATTTCTACACGCTCATTGATGATGCGGTTGCGCGCGTAATGCGCTCTTCCGGCGGATTCATTTGGGCGTGCAAAAATTATGATGGCGACGTTATGAGCGACATGATTTCCTCAGCTTTTGGATCGCTGGCTATGATGACGTCGGTGTTGGTCTCTCCGGCGGGAGTCTATGAGTACGAAGCGGCCCATGGCACGGTACAGCGTCATTACTATCGTCACTTAGAAGGTAAGCCCACTTCCACCAACTCTGTGGCCACGATTTTTGCCTGGTCAGGCGCGCTGCGCAAGCGGGCGGAGTTGGATGAGTTGCCGGAGCTGGCTGCCTTCGCCGACGCCTTAGAACAAGCGACCCTCGGTACCATTGAGGCAGGCTTCATGACGGGCGACTTGGCACGAATTACCACGCTTCCTGATCCGGTCACACTCTCCACTGATGAGTTTATCGATGCGGTAGCCCAACGGTTGGCAGACACTCTGCCCGCGGCCTAGGAGCACTTGGCCGCTTTAGGTCCGACCACGCGAAGCAGCCCCATCCCTTCCCCGTGTATCCAGCGGAGCTTTTGGGATGAGGCTGCTTTTTTGTACTCAGGTTTTTGCTCTAGGTACCGTCTTTTTGTTCGCAACGCTGCGCTTAGTCGGTCTTCTTAACCGCCATAGCGCGCATGGCGTTCAAGATGGCGAGGAAGGCAACTCCGACGTCGGCGAACACGGCCATCCACATATTGGCTAAGCCGAGGGCAGCCAGTACCAAGACAGCAAACTTTACGCCCAGAGCAAAGACGATGTTCTCCCGCACAATAGCAAGGGTTTTGCGAGCGATGCCCATGGCTTGAGCCACGCGCAAGGGATTGTCGTCCATGAGTACCACGTCCGCGGCTTCGATAGCCGCATCGGAGCCCATGGCGCCCATGGCAATGCCAACGTCTGCACGCATCAATACCGGGGCATCGTTGATGCCATCGCCCACAAAGGCCACATGGTGCCCGGTTTTCTTTCCTTTAGCCAAAAGGGCCTCCACATGGGTGACTTTATCGGCCGGAAGAAGTTCAGCGAAGTGACGGTCTAGGCCAAGGTCGGCAGCCACTGCGCTGGCTACTTCCTTACGGTCACCCGTCAGCATGATGCAGTGGTTAACTCCTAAGCGATGGAGCTGAGCAATGGCTTGCTTGGACTCGGCTTTCACCTCATCGGCAATCACCATATAGCCTTGATATTCGCCATCTTTGGCCAGATGGATAACGGTACCTACTGCGGTGCAGGGCTGCGGCGCAATGCCATGGGCCTCCAGAAGTTGCGTGTTGCCCGCCAAGACTTCGTGATCCTCCACTACAGCCTTAATGCCCTGGCCACTGATTTCCTCTACGGCACCGAGGCGGTTTTGGTCAATGGGGCTGCCATAGGCTTGACGAATGCTCGCGGCAATGGGGTGGGTAGACAGCGCTTCGGCATGGGCTCCGAGGGCTAAGAGTTCATCGGCAGTGATGGTGCCTTCGGGTTGAAGGGTGGTTACCGTGAAGGAGCCTTCAGTCAGCGTGCCGGTTTTATCAAAGACCACGGTGTCTGTTTTCGCCAGAATCTCAAGGTAGTTGGAACCCTTGACCAAGATGCCAAGGCGAGAAGCGCCACCGATACCGCCAAAGAAAGACAGCGGCACCGAAATGACTAACGCGCAGGGGCAACTTACCACTAAGAAGGTCAAGCCGCGCAGAATCCAATCGGCCCACAGGGCAGAGTCGCCGAGGCTGTTCGTGGCGGCCCCAATAATGAGTGGACACAGAATGGCCAACAGGAGAGCAGCGCCTACCACAATGGGGGTATAGACGCGGGCGAAGCGCGTGATGAAGTTCTCAGTGCGCGCCTTCTTTTCTGAAGCGTTTTCCACAAGCTCAAGAATGCGGGCGACCGTAGAGTCTTCATAGGGCTTGGAGACTTGGATGGTAAGGGGCGACGTCAGGTTAATGCAGCCTGAGATTACCTCGATGCCCGGATGGGCCGATGCGGGCACTGACTCGCCGGTGAGAGCCGCGGTATCAACGCTGGATTCACCCTCGGTTACCACGCCATCTAAGGGGATGCGCTCACCGGGACGTACCACAATGAGCTGCCCCGGAGATACCTCTTCAGGGTCGACCTCTTCTAAGGAGCCATCCACTAACAAATTGGCAGATTCGGGGGCGATGTCCATCATGGCGGCAATGGATTTCCGCGATTTTCCGACGGCATAGCTTTGGAAGAGCTCTCCTACCTGGTAGAACAGCATAACGGCTGCACCTTCGGCCATATGGGGCTCGGTGTGGGGGAAGAGGATGAGCGCAAAGGCGCCTAAGGTTGCCACGGTCATGAGGAAGCTCTCGTCAAGGGCTTGGCCCCGGCCCAGTTTCTTCACGGCCTCGATGATGACGTCATAGCCGGCAATGAGGTAGGGGATCAGGAACAGAACGAATTCTGCATAGAGCGCACCGGGCTCGCCAAAAAGCTGCTCGAGAGCGCCGGTGGCTTCCAGGGCCAGAATGAGGAAGAAGAGGATGAGCGCCGCAATGATGCGGTTGCGCCAACGCTTTTGCTTGGGAGTCATGATAGATCCTTAGAGGGTAGAACGAGTGGGGGTCTAGCGAATAATTACGCAGTCAGGCTCGTACTTGGAGCAAATCTTTTGGGCTTGCTCCACAAGGGCGTCGAAGTCTTCCACATCGGCTCGCAGGGTGAGCTTTTGGGTCATGAAGTTGACGCGCGCTTCCTCAACACCGTCGAGCTTAGCGATGTCGCATTCCATTTTGGCGGCACAGTTAGCACAATCGAGATCCTGGAGTTTGTAGCTCTTTTTCATGATGGGGTCCTTTCTAAGGGGAGGGGAGCGGTTAGTTATTCGCAGATATGGGTGATGCCTTGAGCCAGCATGGTAAATACGTGGTCGTCAGCAAGGGAATAGAAGACGTTCTTGCCATCCCGCTGGAACCGAACCAAGCGAGCTTGCTTTAAGATGCGCAACTGATGGGAGACGGCACTTTGGGTGCAGTTGACTGCGGCGGCAAGGTCGGCCACGCAGAGGCTTTTGCCCATCAAGGCGAAGAGGATTTTGATGCGTGTGGTGTCTGAAAACGCCTTGAAGAGATCGGCTACGTCGTAGAGCACTTCGTCATCGGGGAGTTCGTCAAAGAGATGGACCGTGCTCTCTTTGTTGCAGCCGCAGGGGCAGTCAATCATTTTGGTACAGGGGCTTTCAGCTAAGACAGCCTCCGCTTGAGCGGCAATGGAGGGCGGGTCTGTCTGGGGGCCCCGGGGCGTCGCTTCCGTTTGAACAGTAGCGGACGTGGCTCCTGCCTGGACAGACACGGGCGCCATTCTTTGCGGGGATGGAGAAGAGTCGCTCTGAGTCATGAGTTGATCCTCGTTTCAACAAACATATGAAAGAATGTTCATAAGTATAAAACGAGAAGAGACTCTGTCAAGTATCGTTTTGGGCTTTAGCTTGCGACATTGGCAGTACTCACAGGCTGCAACATCGGCAGCACTTATAGGCTGCAACACTGAATGGATAGGTATAGTCAGCAATACCAACAATATGCCTGCAGCGCGCAATGCCAACGAATTACAGGGGAAGTTCGCAAAAATGACCCTGCGCGCCAGGAATCGACACTTTGGTACAACCAGTGCCTCGATCCGACTCGTTATCTACCTTGAATATAGCATTCGCTTGAGGAACGCCTGAAAATGAGTCAAAAAGGGCTACGGTCCCTGACTCAAAGATGAGGGGGAACTTGTCTTGGGGGAGGGAATTCTCAACACAAGTTCCCCCTCGAAGTGCATTGTACGTCCAATGAATGGCTCTGTGTTGCGCTACTTTATGTAGGTGCTTGAAGTTCGTGTTTCTGGAGAAGGTTTACCTGCGCGGACAAAGCCCTCAGCTTAGGCGCATCCCAAGAGCTGCTGAATGCGTGCCATGGCGGTTTGGGTGGCCTCGCGATCACTAAAGGCGGTCAGGCGGATGTAGCCTTCTCCGGCCGGACCAAAACCCGCTCCGGGGGTGGTGATGATGTGAGCTTTCTCCAAGAGCAGATCGAAGAAATCCCATGAACCCATGCCGTTGGGTGTTTTGCACCAAATATAGGGACTGTTAACGGCGCCAAATACTTCTAATCCTGCGGCCTCGAGACCTTCTTTAATAATGCGCGCATTGGTGCGATAGTAGTCGATGGTTTCTTCCACCTGCTTTGCCCCGTCCGGGGTATAGATGGCAGCAGCTCCTCGTTGAATCACATAGGAGGCGCCATTGAACTTGGTGGTCTGGCGACGATTCCATAGCGCATTGAGAGAAACGCCATCACGAACGAGGGCTTTGGGTACAACGGTATAGCCGCAGCGGGCTCCCGTGAAGCCGGCGGTTTTCGAGAAGGAACGGAACTCGATGGCGCAGGTCTTAGCACCCGGAATCTCATAAATAGAGCGGGGGATACCAGCTTCCGTCACGAAGCGTTCGTAGGCGGAATCGAAGAAAATGACGGCATCGTGGTTGTTGGCGTAGGTAACCCATTGTTCGAGCTCTTCAAAACCAAGCACCGTTCCCGTGGGATTGTTGGGGCTGCAAAGGTAAATGAGGTCCGCATCTTGGCTAGGGAGTGCAGGACTAAAGTGATTTTCGGCGGTGGTGGGCATATAAATGATGTCAGTCCAGGCTTCGGCAGCGGCATCGTAATAGCCAGCGCGACCCGCCATGGCGTTGGTGTCCACGTAGACCGGATACACCGGATCACAGACCGCAACACGATTAGCGGTGGCGAAAATATCGCCGATATTGCCGCAGTCAGATTTGGCGCCATCGGAGATAAAAATCTCGTCCACCTCAAGCTCGATGCCTCGGTCGAGATAGTCCCCGTGAAGAATGGCTTCGCGTAGGAAATCATAGCCTTGCTCGGGCCCGTATCCATGGAATCCTTCCGAGGTGGCAAGGTCCTCTACCGCTTGATGCATGGCTTCGATGACGGCAGGAGCTAAGGGACGCGTGACATCGCCAATACCCATCTTGATGATGTCGGCATCGGGGTGGGATGCGGCGAAGGCGGCGCTGCGGCGTCCAATTTCTGCGAAGAGATAACTGCCGGGAAGTTTGGTGTAGTTCTCATTGATGTGCGCCATGATGTTCCTCTTTTTAGCTAGTGGGCCACGGTGGGATACGAGGGGTAGGACTCAGGGTGATGCCAAGCACGTCGGGTAAGGGTCCACCCCAAAGCTTGCTCAGAGGTTGCTTCCGGCTTCTCGGTAAGGAGACGCCCACGTGCTCAGTCGCTCTGAGGCCTATTGTGGGCCAGAATTGTTACAAGCCGGTGAATTCGTTTCAGACTGCCGACGGCGGATTTGTTCCGGGGGACCTTCGCATCCTTTTTTACCCTAGTACTCAAACCTGTAAGGTAGACCCAAGAGGGAACCGGCGAAACGGCACACTCCTTTGGATTGCGCTCGAAGAGGTTGGGCTGAGCTTTGAGAATCGATCAGGGCGGGGCCTTACTTCTCTGAGTGGCGGTAGAAGAGGGTGCGGACGTTTCGCCAAGAGTGAAGGAGGAAATAATGGCTGCCATAACTTATCGACCGCGCGGGGTATGCTCTCGCTCTATCGATGTGGATGTTCAAGACGGCATTGTGAAGTCGGTGTCGTTTGTGGGCGGTTGTGATGGCAATTTGAAGGCAATCTCCAAATTGGTGAAAGGTCAACCCGTGGAAACCGTCTGCGATCTGCTGCGGGGAAACACCTGCGGTCCACGGTCAACTTCCTGTGCTGATCAGCTGGTTTGCGCCTTGGAGCAAGCCGCTGCCCAGGAGTAGCGGGCGCGCTCGCACCTCCGCTCGTCTATGAAGATCATTTGGAGGAAGAATCCCCGCAAGTGGTGCATTTAAAGGTGTTATACTACCGGGGCTTGTGAAAACTCCACAAGTGAAAGTGTATCTGTAGGCCCCCGAGACATGTTTCATTGACAGCTGTCGCAAGCTCACGCAAGCGAACATGGTACGTATCAATTAATCATGACGAAGGGTCCCCGGAGCGTAATTCGAAAGGGGTCCGTTTTGACCGAAATCAAGAACACGTCCGTCATTGACTTCACCGACATCACCGATGAGCAGATGAACGAAATGATCGACGGCACGCTGACCGACTTCAACGAGGGCGATCTTGTTGACGGCACCGTTGTAAAGCTCGAGCATGATGAAGTCCTCGTCGAC
>CAJUNI010000038.1:18733-20992 GCA_910587945.1 uncultured Parvibacter sp. | reverse complement strand
TGGGTGGCCTAGTTGGTACGAAAAATCGTCCGCACCCCCCTACGGTGGGTGACTCAGTGCAGGGAACTCCCCACAGATGCTGAAGAGCGTGTAAAAGTAAAGATCCGCAGAGACCTAGGGTTTCTGCGGATCTTTTTGTATAACTCGAATGAGTCAAAAAGGGCTACGGTGAGCGACTCATGAGTCAAAAAGGGCTACGGTCCCTGACTCAGTTCTAGCTGACGCTTTCGGCACGGATGCCGACGGGGGCACCGCCTGAGGCATAGCTGGTGGAAAGCGTACCCATGACAGTGACGTGGGAACCTACTAAGCTCTCACCGCCGTCTTCGCGGCTAAACGAGATGCCGATGTCGTTTAGGTCCCAGGTTGCACCGTCCATAGACAGGGTCAGCAGGTAATCGAGGCGCAGCTGAAGGGTGCCGTTGACAGAGACGATGGTGCCCGGGAGTTCTACGAGATCGCCGTTGGTGCAGGTAAGGGCATAGTGGTCGCGGCCCGAGTTATTGACGACAACCTCTTCGTCCCCTTCTACTTCCTCAGCTTCTTCAGGCTCTTCGGTTTCGCCATCAACGAGTGTCGATACCACTTCACCCACGGAGGCAATAGAAGGCTCCCAGCCATAGTCCTCATTCCAGACCACATTGATAAGTACATCCACAGAGTTGAAGTACTTTTTGCCCTCTACCTCGGTTTCCTTGGTAAGACCTACGGCAATAGAACCGCCTTCGGCTGTGAGGTTAGGGGTGGTTTTTGTGGCAGCATCCACAAACAAGTTAGCCACATCGGGATAGCTTTGGTTGAGCATGGTGGGTAGATCGGCCACGATAGCAGCAGCATTGGGCGCAGAAATGGATTGGGCGGTCTGCTGGCCGGTGACCAATTCACCCTGAATCCAGGTTTCCTTTTCGGGGTCAAACTCGTAGGACAGAGAAACCGGCACGGTCACCACGACGCTTTTGTTGCGGAAGGTGGCCAAGGCGGTAGCGGTGCGCATGGTTTTAGCACTTGCGCCTGAACCGAGGGTTTCGGCATCGCCAATAACGACGTCGGAGAAGCGGGGACCCACCAGGTTTTCAGTGGAAGAGATGAAGGAGTAGCGGCTTACGTCCGGTGCGGTCATTTCGATGGCTTCGAGATTGCTTTGCACTCGTTCTTCGGAAAGCACGATACGAGCATCCCCCGGAGCGGAATCGGCGGCAGGTTCGTTGCTTTGGCCCGGCAGGAAATGACCCACCAGTAAACCAAGGCCGAACATGACCACGACAGCCACCACGATGGCAATAATGCCCTTCGCTTTGTTGCTCTTCTTCTTGTAGGTGTAATCAATCGAGCCGTAGGCACCCTCGGCGGGGGGCTCATCTGGGGCTAGGGGAGTTGGCATGACTTCTGTAGATGACTCAGAAGAGGCCACGGAGGTTTCTTCAGTATGCGGTGCGCCTGTCATGGCGACACTCCCTTCATTCACCGGCGAGCGGGGGGACTCCACGTTTTCTATAACTCACCCATTGTAAAGGGGAAGGGAGTGTTTGACCAGATGATGACAAATAAGCTTCGGTTTAGTAACCGGCCAAAGGATAGGCAGTAAAACCAGCGGAAGAGGTCGCGATGGTTAGTTAATTCCTAAGGAAGTCAGAACCTCTTTCAGTTGCTCGACCCCCTGACGAATTGCCTCTTTGTCAGCGTCGGTAAATTTTTCGGGTCGCTTGCTCAAGGGCTTTTGGAGGGTGTTCACGGCATGGCGCAGGGTCTTCTTTTGCTCCTTGGGAAGCGGATTGTCTTTTTGGAGCATGCGTGCTTCAGCCTGTTGAATAAGACGCTGGGCTTCGTCGCGTAGAGCTATGAATTGGCGGCGTTCGTTATCTTCGGAGGCATAGCGCTCGGCGTCGGCAATGGCTGCCTGGATCTCTTCGTCAGTCATGCGTTCAGAGTCGGTGATGGTGATGGATTGCTCGTTGCCTGTGCCAAGATCTTTGGCGGATACCGTCAAAATGCCGTTAGTGTCGATATCAAAACTCACGAGGATTTGCGGTACCCCAGCAGGAGCCCGTTTGATGCCTTTGAGTTGGAAGGTGCCAATAACTTTGTTGTCGGCAGCCATGGGGCGCTCCCCTTGTAAAACACGAACTTCGACCTTGGTTTGGAAGGGGGCTGCGGTCGTAAACACGTGTTCATAATGCACGGGAAGGGTGGTGTTGCGCTCGATGACGCGGGTGGCCACGTTTCCTACCGTTTCAATGGCAAATGACATGGGTACTACAT